>CAVJKI010000159.1:0-5057 GCA_963649995.1 Sodaliphilus sp. | reverse complement strand
TGAATAATATCCTCCGCATCGTCCATATTTCCGCATTTGCTTACCACAAAACGGGAAACGGATTTGCAGGTTTCACTGTAGACACGGTTGAAATATTCTTCGTGACTGCGGTCGCCCATCGGCTCACCTCACTTTGTCACCTACTTTGTAGTAGGCAGATTTTCAGAAAAAGTTTCACTCAAAATGAAAATTCTGAGTATTGGGTAAGTAAAAAACAGGCGGCATTTTTTGTGCAGTATCACCATATATAGTTTCAACTCGGCAAAAGCATGAAATATATAGTTATAAGCACGCCGTTTTTGCATATTTACTCTATTATATTGTACATTATAAGCGACAGTTAGTCAAGCAAAACAAATCGCACGAGAGTGAAATTTATGTAAAAAGTGAAGCCTTAAACCAAATTGCAACCGTATTTACATTTACTTTAAGTAAAATTTGCATTACAACAAGTAAACAATAAGTAATTTTTGCGCCTGAAATACGCTGTTATTTACGTTTTTAGCACATTAGTTATATTGTTTCAACAAATCGAAATAAATTTTTTGTGCAAAATGCCACTTGCAAATCAAGAAACGATATAGTATCATTAAAAATAGCTTAAAAGCTAGAAAAATATTTTTATGGAGGACAAAACCAATGAAGTTTACAAAAACTTTAGCAAGTATTGCAGCTGCAGCAATCGCAGTTTCTTCACTTGCAGTAAGCGCTTTCGCTGGTTCTATCACATTCAGCGACAGCTCATGGTGGACACAGAAGAGTGTTGCAATTGATGAAATTCTTGACGGTAACAACCCTGAAGATGTTGCATCAATCACATTCGCAAGTGACACATCATTCGTTATCGGTTACAACTCAACAGAAGTAACAGATACAGCGACAGGCAGCACATGGAAGCAGTCCGATGCAGTTGTTGAAATAACAATAACAGACGCTGTTCTCGCTCCCACAGAAATTAACGGAAGCACAGTTGATCCCGCTTTCCAGCTTTGCCTCAGCAAGGGTGACGGTGTTGACTACACAATCAACTGGAAGGTTAACCTTAAGGGCGAAGATCCTGTAACTCCCGGTGATTCTGAAGAACCCGCTGAGCCTGTAGAACCCGCTGACGTAACAATCTCTAACGCAGGTAAGACTGTTATCGACTCAGGTCTTGTTCGTACAAACATCATCAATGCTTGGGCTGGCGATGACGATTGCGTAATCGCTGAAAAGGCTGCATTTGCTGGTGCTAACAAGATTTCTGTTCAGTTCACAGTAACTGACTTCACAACTCCCTTCACAGCATGGATCGCTATGGCTGATACATCATGGGAATGCCAGTACTGGGGCGCTGATAACGATGGTAACAGTGGTACAACATGCACACCCGTTGAAGTAACAGGTAACGGCACATACGTTGTAACAATCGAACTCGACAAGGTTATCGACGGTATGGAATTCATCGCAATCTGCACAGACCTCGAAGCTGCTGAAGGCGATGCTATCCCCACAATTGCAATCGATCAGGTTAGAATCAACGAAGAAATCACAGTTGAACCCAATGTTGATCCCGAAAAGCCCGAGCCCGGCACATCTGATGAGAAGCCCGAGCCCGTTGAGCCCGGCAAGTCTTCAGGCGATCCTAACCCCAACGCTGGTGTTACAGTTGCTGTAGTTCCTGTAGCTCTTGCAACTGCTGCTCTTGCAACAACAGGTATCGTTCTTAAGAAGAGAAGCAAGTAATCGCTTTTAAGTGATTTAGCGCTTTGAATTAAAAGACATACAACCCCTCTGCTTTATGCAGAGGGGTTTTTGTTTATGTTCAAATTACAACACAACAAGAAATAGCCGCAACGGGTGTTGCGGCTCAGCTTATAGAAAAAGGCTGTTGTTTGATGTGCTTTTGTTATATCATTTAGTATTTATCTATGGTAACAAGCTCCCGATAGTGCTTTTCGTAGGGGAGGGGCTTGCCCCTCCCCTACGAAAGTTACGCACGAAGCTACACATATTCTCAGGATAGTACGTTTTTTAGAAGTTTCGGTGATAGTGCAGTTGCACAGATAAGGTCACGAAATTTTTATGCCTTGTAAGTAACGGGAATTGTTTCGATGTTTTTGGCGAGATAGCTCATTGCATTGAGTATTGCGAACGAAAATCAGTTTTTCGATAAAATGAGCCGCAACGGGTGTTGCGGCTGTTTCCTGTTATTATTCGTTGTGGAAAGGTTTGCGCTTGTTGGCGAGAACGACCTTGACTATCATGGCGTATATGTCCTTGCGGGCATATCTGCAATAGCTGTCAACAACAGACTGCTCCTCGTCCTGCGACACTGTAACTATCTTTACTGGAACTTTATCAAGAACCTTTTCCGTAATTGCCTTTTTGCACTTTTCGCAGTAGCAGGTATTGAAGCGGCGGAGCGCATCGTCAAGGATTTCGTCAATAATGATACGGTTTATATCTATCGTGATCTGCCCTGTATGGCGGGTTTTCTGCACGGGTAAAGGCTCGTCATCGGGGATATGGAGCATTGGGTTGTGCTTCGGCTTATGCGGCTGTTTAGGCGCAGATATACCTCGCTTTGACTGCGTATAAACACGGAACTGGTCTTCCTCGGAGCTTTCAGCCGCAGAGCTACGCTTTTTCTCCTGCTCAGCGGGTGGTAAAAAAGGATTTACGCCTGACGGCTTTGCGTTTATAAGATCCATAACCTGTTTTGTTTTGCTTGATTTATATTCCTCTGCCACTGAAGGCGCTCCTTTCATAGTTTACTTGCTTTTTACAGGACGGCGTACAGGCCGTTTGTTGTCTTTTTTAGGGGATTTCTTCATCGGTACTCCCGTAACCTCATTGATAAGGCAACGGTATTCTGCGGTCGCCTTGGAGCGGGGAGCGTATTCCATTATTGAGATTCCGTGGGCGGGTGCTTCTGCGAGCGAAACATTGGTGCTGATATGTGAGCTGAGTATCTTTGTTCCGAGCTGTTCTGCTATCATTCCCGCAAGCTCCTCAACCTCCTTGGTAAGCACAAGTCTTGGGTTATACTTGTTAAGCAGGATTCCCGTTATCTCTAAATCCTTGTTATAGTATTTCTTTACTGCGAAGATCGTTTCCTTAAGCTGTGCTATACCTTGTAGGCTGAGTATCTCGGCTATCATCGGTATGATCAGCTTGTCCGCCGCTGTATATGCGTTTATCGTGAGGATAGACAGTGCAGGAGGGGTATCGATCATTATATAGTCATAATCGTCCACTACTGCCGACAGTGCTTCTCTGAGCAGGTATTCCCTGCCTACTCCTGTAAGCTCCAGCTCACAGCCCGACAACAGTATATTTGCGGGTATAACGTCGCAGTTGTCGGTACACTGTATCGCTTCTTTTACGGTACAGTTGCCCTTGAAAACATCGTACATTGTATAGCTTTCTTCCGCGTCTGCGCCTAAGCTGAAGCTCAGGTTTCCCTGCGGGTCAAGGTCTATCGCAAGCACGCTCTTTCCGCTCTCTGTTAGTCCTCCGCAAAATGCAGAGCAGGTCGTGGTTTTACCTACGCCGCCCTTCTGATTTGTTATAGCTATAACGACTGCCATACAGTGTGTACCCTCTCTTTGACTTATCCGCTTAAATTTTTGATTTTGAAATTATTTACATATAAAAACAGTCATACCCGCCGAAAAAGCGGGTATGAATATTCATTTTTTAAATTACAGAGTGTGCTGAAGGTCCTCCATCTGCGAATCCTCAGGCTGATAAATGTGGTAGTTTGCCTTGCCGTTCTTCTTTACGAAGTACATAGCCTCGTCTGCGGCGGCTACTATCTTGTTGCTGTCGTCGCCGTGTTCAGGGAAGAACGCAATACCGATACTTGCCTTGACGTTGATCGAAACGTTGGCAAGCTCTGAATGATAGCCCTCGTAAAGCTCATCAATAAGGTCGAGCGATAGGCTCTCGATTTCCTCTATCTGCTTGGAATCGGTGATACAAAGTACAAATTCATCACCGCCGAAACGTCCTGCAAAGCCGCTTCCCTTTACACGCTGCTTGATACAGCCTGCAACATACTTGATAACCTCGTCGCCCACGGAGTGTCCGAAACGGTCGTTTATGAACTTGAAGTCGTCAACGTCTATAAAGAGTACCGCAACCTTGGCATGAGCGCTACGCTCGATCTCGCTCTTTAACTCACGCTCGAATGTGCTTCTGTTGTAAAGCTGTGAAAGGAAGTCGTAGCTTGCACGCTCGGAAAGCTGAAGCTCAAGCTTCTTTTCGCTGTCTATATCGGTTACGACGCCGATAACACGGAGCGGCTCGCCAAGACGGTCTGTTACGCAAAGCGCACGAACTGAGAACCAAAGCAGACTGCCGTTCTTTGTCGTCATCTGATATTCACCGCTGTGACCTGTTCTGTTCTTAAGCAGTGTGCTTATGTCACGCTTGTAAACCTCGGCGTATTCCTCTGTCATTATCTTGTCAAGGAACTTACCGTTTGCAAGCTGTGATTCTGTCGGGTCAATGTCAAACTTCTCTCTGAAGTTATCGGATACATACATTGTTTCCTTGTGGAAATCCCACTCGAACAGCATATTATCCGAAATGTCGGATATTGTTCTGTGAAGCTCCTCCGACATACTTACGTCGTCAAGCATATTGTTGAACAGCTCCGATATATCCTTAAACTCGTTATGAGCCTTGATGTCAAGACGTTTTTCACGGTCGCCCTCCTGGATTTCACGGGCTACCTTTACCATTTCGTTCATCGGGTTTACGATAGACTTAGTGATAAGGATACCGAGCAGAGCGCATATAACCGCAAGCACGAGCATAATGCCGAGCGAAATCGCAACGGGGATCAATATCTGCGACATTGACATATTGCCAGGATATACGCTGACCCACTTCCAGCTTGTGCTTGTAGAGCCTGTGAAGTAATTGTAGCAGCCGAGCTTTGCGCCTACATTATAATCTACGTTGTTTTCATTTGAAGAAGGCTTTACGGTCGACTTGAATACGTCACGCATTGCGCTGTCGGATACATCGTCGATCTTCTGAACAGCCGCCCCCTCGTAATTGATAAC
>CAVJKI010000158.1:0-5101 GCA_963649995.1 Sodaliphilus sp. | reverse complement strand
AGACTCTCACTTGTTCCCTTTGGTCGTCTTCCTCGTCCATATTGACGTGTGTATTGATTTGAATAGCGAACCCGAGAAGTGCTATCCTACAAACAGAACTATCGGTAGCTTGCTATAAGTTACTTAAACTCTTTTGACAGATTTCCGCTTCCCTGAACAGCGGATATTTCTGTTATAAAATTTCTGCACAACCGTTAAAATACTGTGCCGCAGTAAAGCAAGGACGCAGCGACACAAATAACCGCTAACACCCGCCGATAGCATAACCTACTCAAACTACCAACACCGTCAGAACATCGAATTTGAATCGGCACATTTCCGCAAAAAAGCGGTCACAGCAAACCACCGTGACCGCCCATATTCCGTTTATGTTACGTTTTGCATAACCCCGTCATTGTTTACTATCCATCGCAAAGCACCACCATAATTTCAAATCCGCCGCAGGCGCTCCACAATTATTCATTATTCATCATTCATTATTCATCTTTTCCCCCGCCGTTTCACCACCGTTCACAAACCGCAAACATTTCCAAAGGCGGAATCTACAGTGGCTTTCAGCCACTTACTTGAGGATCGGTGCAAATCTGATACGGATATTCGGCATCTTCGTAATAGTCGAATATGTGTTGAGCATCCAGTCCTCACTGCCGTCATTTACATTCTCACCGCTTGCGGGAGGTGCAAATATCTTGAGCGTCATGTCAACTTCACCGTCAAGAGGCTTCTCAAAGAATGCCGACATGAAATCTATCGTCTTTGCGTGAGGCGCTTTATAGAACCACTTGCCGTTTATCTCCATCATGAGGTTAAGCTCTGCGTCCTCGTCCTCAAATGTAATCTCGCAGAATGTAGGATTCTTTTCAAAATGCAGAGGTATTTCAATACCCTCGGCGTCCTCAGAGCCGCCCCAACGTAATTTAACGGGGAACTGTACGTCACCCTCGGGCTTCATTTCGGGATAGAAATATTCGTCGTGAATGATTTCCTTGTAGGTCTGCATAACGGGCTGTTCAATACCGCAGTCAGCATTGTTCGGATCTTCAATTTCAAGTCCCAGTCTGCCTCTGTCACGGAACTGATAGAATGTAAAGCCGTTGAACCAGCCCTGATCCTTGTCGTTCTTGAGCATATCGCAGAATTCCTTTACCATTTCAGCCTGCTCATAAGGACCTGTTACATCGCCGTCAGCGTTGAATTCGCTCATTACCATGGGCTTCTTTTCGCCGCCGCAAAGCTCTCTGTAACGCTTTTCGGAAAGCTTTGTAAGGTTGTATGTATCCGCTACCTTGCTTCTGCCGAAAGATGTTCCGCCCTCGTCGGCTACGTCAAAAGGCCAGCCCCAGTGGAGAGCCATATATTTATCTACAGACCATATATCCGTTGCTCTTACAGCGTCCGCAAATTCCTTTTCCATTTCTATTTCGTTGCCCTTTTCGGGGTGTTCTACACCGCCGATACAGAGAATAGTCTGTACGTTCGGAGCAAACTTCTTGATTACCTCACGGGCATGGATATAGAAATCAGCTACCTGCTGATATGTTGCACGCTTGGTAAACGAGAACCAGTTGCCTGTAGCCTCATGGTTGATTCTGAGCTGCATACGACCGAATGTCGAAAGCTCCTTGCCTATCTGCTCAAGATGCTCGTCAGTAACATTGGGGTCGATCGTCATTGTCAGAATAACGTCCTGTCCGTGACGTCTTACATCACGCATACAGGTGAAAGGCTCGTCATCAGTCGTTCCGCCGATACCGCCCTTATATGTAAAATAGTCGTCATAAGGATAATCCCACTGGAATGTGATCTCCTTGTCCTTGAAAGCATTTCTTGCTCTGGCGGGCCATGTTTCGTCAAGAGGATAATAGCAGTACATAAGGCTTACCGCTCTGTGAGGTCTGCCCAGCTTGTTCAGGATATAATCCTGATTTACATACTCTCCTCTTTCACTTCCGTCGCCAAGGTCAACCGCACACTTTGCAGGACCCATGTGGATCTTCTTGATCTCGCTCATGTTAATAAACTCCTTACACAACTTTTTCTTATCAGAAATATTGATGTTCCGCATGAAAAATAATGCATAAAGCCGATACCATACCCGGTTATTCGTAGGGTGAGTGTCTGTGTGCGCTTGTGTGGTTTTGCATCCTAGCAAAACTCTAGGCACACACGCTTAAGGCATCCATGCCTTGTTGCCCCTCCCGATGTATCATGCGATTGCATAAACACACCGATAAACCGATAACAGTTTTAATTTCACGGAACGATTTTGTGAAAACCCATGTTTTCACCGAATAAATTGAGTATATCATAAAATGAAAACGATTTCAAGGCTTTACAAAAAAATTTTTTTGGTATATAATAAATTGGTATTGCAAAATCGAAAGGAACGGTAACCTATGTTAGAATACGATGAACTCAAAGTTGAGTTTGAGGACTATGAGCCTGAGCTTAAAGAGCTGGCAGGCGCACTTGACCTTGATAATCTCAAAGCAGAAATCGCAAAGCTCGAAGAACAGAGCGCACAGCCCGACTTCTGGAACGATGTAGAAAACTCTCAGAAAATATCGCAGAAGATAGGCGAAGATAAAAATATAGTACAGAGCTATGAAAAGCTCCGTGAAAGCTATGACGATGTAGTTACAATGATAGAACTCGCTCAGGAGGAAGATGACGAGTCAATGCTCCCCGAAATACAGGAGCTTGCAAAGCATTTCAGAACAGAGCTTGAGTCGCAGAAGCTCGCAACGCTTCTTTCGGGCGAATTTGACCATAACAACGCTATCCTCACATTCCATGCAGGCGCAGGCGGAACAGAAGCGCAGGACTGGGTTGAAATGCTCTATCGTATGTATAACCACTGGGCAGAACAGCACGGTATGAAAGTAACCGTGCTTGATTACCTTGACGGTGAAGAAGCAGGCATAAAAAGCGCCAGCATTTTAGTCGAGGGCAGAAACGCCTACGGCTATCTGAAAAGCGAGAACGGCGTACACAGACTTGTCCGTGTATCTCCCTTTGACAGCTCAGGACGCCGTCATACAAGCTTTGCTTCCGTTGAAGTTATGCCCGAGATCAATGAAGATATTGACATTGAGATAAGCGAAGATGAGATAAAAATGGACGTTTACCGTGCAAGCGGCGCAGGCGGTCAGAAGGTCAACAAGACTTCCTCCGCTGTCCGTATCACACATATCCCCACGGGCATTGTGTGTGCCTGCCAGACAGAGCGTTCTCAGCACCAGAACAGAGAATACGCAATGCGTATGTTAAAGTCAAAGCTTCTTGAGATCAAGGAAAGAGAACACCTTGACAAGATTTCCGATATAAAGGGCGAACAGCTCCAGATTGCGTGGGGCGCACAGATACGCTCTTATGTATTCATGCCCTACACAATGGTCAAGGATCACAGGACAGGCTATGAAATGGGTAACATCAGCGCTGTTATGGACGGCGACCTCGACGGATTTATCAACGCTTATTTGAAGGCGCTCAGCTTAGGACAGATATAATGAAAAAGAACGACATCATTGAAATTGAGATAACAGCTCTTTCAAGTGAATGTTCAGGTATAGGCAAGAAAGACGGCATGGTAATATTCGTGCCGTTTTCTGCTATCGGAGACAGGCTTGAAGTGAGGATACTAAAGGTTAACAAGACCTACTGCTACGGCAAGATTGAGAAGATACTGATCCCCTCCCCCGACAGAGTAGCTCCCGACTGCCCCGTTTTTACAAAATGCGGCGGTTGCTCACTGCGCCACATAAGCTATGAGGCTCAGCTCAGAGCCAAGGAGCAGTTTGTAAAGGACGCTTTCACCCGCATAGGAGGCTTGTCGCCTGAATTTCTCCCTATAATCCCGAACAGAAATATAAACGGTTACCGTAACAAGCTCCAGTTGCCTATAGGCACTGACAAAGACGGAAATCTGATTGCGGGCTTTTACGCTTTCCACTCCCACAGGATAGTACCGTGTGAAAAGTGTCTTTTACAGCCCGATATTTTCTCGGAAATAACCGCCGACTTTCTGCAAATAGCCGCTAAGCTCAATATATCGGCATACGATGAAGCTACCACGAAAGGTATACTCCGCCACCTCTATCTGAGAAAAGGCCACTACAGCGGAGAAATATGCCTGTGTATCGTCGTATCAAAATATATCGACAAGCTGAAAACCATTTCCGACGAACTTTTGAAAAAATATCCTGAAATAGTATGTTCTGTAATAAACATCAACAAAAAGGACACAAATGTGATTCTGGGAGAAAAGGACATTTATCTTACCGATAAACACAGCATAAATGACACAATGTGCAACAATAATGTTGCAATATGCAACAAATCTTTTTACCAGATAAATACAGCTTCTGCCGAAAAATTGTATTCGGTTGCCCGTGACTTTGCCGAGGCAAACGGCAAAACCGTACTCGATTTATATTGCGGTGCAGGCACAATCGGATTATCCATGGCACGCACAGCAAAGCAGATTATCGGCGTAGAGATAGTCCCCGAAGCCATCGAAAACGCAAAGCAGAACGCCCTCGCAAACGGCATTGATAACTGCGAATTCATCTGTGCCGATGCCGCTGAAGCCGCACGGATACTTCATTCCCGCAATCTCCGCCCCGACGTGATAATGGTCGACCCGCCCCGCAAGGGCTGCGGCAAGGATGCCTGCGAGCAGATTGCCGCCTTCTCTGCTCCCCGCATAGTCATGGTATCCTGCAACGCCGCCACTGCCGCTCGTGACTGTGCCTATTTCAAGGAGCTGGGCTACACGACCGACAAGTGCGTTGCCGTGGATATGTTCAGCGGCACAAACCATGTAGAGTGCGTCATACAGCTTATAAAAGCACTCGGCTGAAAGCTCTCAAACGGCTTAAAATAAGGCTTTATCCGTATTCGGCAACGACATATTTGGACCACTGTGTTCAACTCACAATGCAGATACTCTGAAGCTCCTGCCTAAACAAAGCAGGAGCTTTATTTTATATTCAGGACAGCCGCAATGTCGATTTTATGTTAATTCTTCATAAAAATTATCAAAATCATTAAAATAAAGTATTGATTTTCTCCGAAAAAGCGCTATAATTCTCTATAGTAC
>CAVJKI010000157.1:0-5131 GCA_963649995.1 Sodaliphilus sp. | reverse complement strand
GTTTACGACAAATCGAAGATGAGCGATATATCAATCGTTCATCTTCTGCAATAATATACTGTTGATAGTAACAAAAGTCCTCTATTTTTGATTTATCGCTTAAAATTCGACATAACCGCAGGAAAGCTTTTCTATTACCACTTTTCCGTTGCATCTGTCTGTAAGCTTTGCCGTCAGACTGTTTGTCAGCTCTGTCTTGACATCGGCGTATATGCATACGCTGTCGGTGTATTCCGTGTTGCGTATTACCGCTTCAAACTCCGGCAGAGCAGAGCTTACAATTCCGTACATAGTGTAGTCACAGCTTATTTTAAGACTGTCAGCTACTTCCATAGTGACGATTTCGGCATTAGCAAGCGCCATTGACGCACCTTTGGAATATGCGTGTACAAGTCCGCCCGTGCCGAGCAGAATACCTCCGAAATAACGTGTGACAACGCATACAGTATCTGTTATGCCGTTTTTTGAAAGGACATCATAAATGGGCATACCGGCAGTACCGCCGGGTTCGCCGTCGTCGTTGCGCCTGCCGATGTTATTGTTGCAAAGAATATAGGCGTAACAGTTATGTGTCGCCTTTCTGTGCATAGCTCTTATTTCGTTAATAAAGCTTATTGCCTTTTCTTCTGTATCAGCAGGGGATATATAGCCTATAAATTCGGATTTTTTCTCAACAAAAGAAGCTTCGGTACGTTTCCGTATGGTTTTATAGCTCAATATTTTCCCCTATCAGCCCTTTGTACCTTTTAAGGCGGCACGGGTTTTTCTTACGTCCGAAAGATTACCTGCAAGCAATTCGTCAACTCTGCTGAGCATATTTTCAACATAGTCGTTGGTAGCGTTGCGGATTTCTTTTGATTTTGTCTGTGCAGCTGTAAGTATTTCATGCGCTCTTTGCTGAGCCTGCTTCGTGATTACTTCGTCTGAAACCATAGCTTTGGCTTTTTCTTCGGCTTTTCTTATTATGCTTTCAGCCTCTGCCTTAGCATCGTTAATAATTACTCTGCGGTCATTTACAAGTGCCTGCGCCTGCTTGATTTCACCGGGGAGATTAAGTCTTATCTGCTTTACGAGATCTCTGAATTGCTCCACGTCAATCAGAGATTTTCCTCCTGTAAGAGGAATGCTTTTGGATCTGTCGAGTTCATCATCCATTGCTTCAAGAATTTCATCAATGCTCATTTTAATACCATCCTTTCAATGCTTTAAATTTATTACAATCAATATCTTTTAAGTCTTTCGTTAATTCTGTCCAGAATACATTCGGGTACAAAATCGCTTATATCGCCGCCGAACATTGCAATCTGTTTTACCATGCTTGATGACAGATAAGTATATTCGCTCTTTGACGTCAGAAATATTGTTTCCGCTTTATAGCACAGCTTTCTGTTTGCCTGCGCCATCTGGAATTCATATTCAAAATCGGATATTGCACGAAGTCCTTTTACTATTACATCTGCATTACGCTCGTTGAAGTAGTCGATAAGAAGCCCTTCGTTGCTGTCAACTTCAACATTGGATATGCCTTCTGCAACTATGCTTTCCCGCAAGAACTGCTTTCGTTCTTCTATTGTAAAGCTGCAAGGCTTAAGCGGGTTGACCGATACAAGTACTATAACCTTATCAAATAGCTTTGACGCTCTTGATATTATTTCAAGATGTCCGTATGTTACCGGATCAAAGCTGCCGGGGTATATTGCCAGTTTCATATATTACTCCTCGTCTGCCTGCGGTTTTCTGTAAAACGTAAGGCAACTCTTGCCGTATTTTTTTGATTTTGTGATAACAAAGCCGTTGATTTCTTCGGGAAGTCTGCAACCCGGCTCATGCTCGCATATTATTACTCCGCTGTCTTTCATCTTTTCCGTAAGAGACGGCAGTGAACGCTGGATCAGATTTTTTTCATACGGAGGATCAAGCAAGGCAATGTCGAATCTGTCGTCCGTTGTTCGTAAAAAAGCCGAATTCGGCATATTGATAATTTCACATTCCTTTTCAAATCCGACGTGGGCTACATTTTCTTTGATGTACTTTATTGATGTCTGACTGCTGTCTACAAGATACGCCTTTTTAGCTCCTCTGCTTACAGCTTCAATGCCGAGCTGTCCCGAACCTGCGAATAAATCAAGCACGGTGCTTCCTTCAATCTCAAACTGTATAGCGCTGAAAATTGCTTCCTTGACACTGTCTTTTGTCGGACGGACATCAAGCCCTTCGGGAGCGATCAGCTTTCTGCCTCGTGCAGTACCTGTTATAACTCTCATTTTGTTCCTTTCCTTTTTGATTTTTAAAAATTCTCTTGTATAAAATTATATATTTCTATTGCTTTTTCCTGCTTGACCTTAGCGACCGACAAAATCTCATCGGGAGAAGCGTCTTTGAGCGCTTGTTTTGTCTTGAAGTGCTTGATAAGCGCAAGAGCTTTTGCCTCTCCTATGCCCTTTATCTTTGTAAGCTCCAGCTCATAGGTCTTTTTCTTATGCGTTTGTTGCTGGAAAGAAAGCGAAAAGCGGTGTACCTCGTCCTGAATGTTTGTCATGAGCGAAAACAGCTTCTTGTTTGCGTTTATCTGTATTTCTTCTCCCTGAGCCGCAATTGCTCTTGTGCGGTGCTTGTCGTCTTTTACAAGTCCGTAAAGCGGTATTGATACATTCATGCTGTCAAGCACCTGCTGAACGGCGTGTACATGGCCTTTACCGCCGTCAAGAAGTATCAGGTCGGGAAGCGGAGAGAAGTTCTCATCTCCGTCAAGATAGCGCTGTATACGTCTTTGAAGCACTTCCTGCATACAGGCATAGTCATTCTGACCGATTACGTTTTTAATTGTAAATTTTCTGTAGCCTGCCTTATAAGGTCTGCCGTTTCGGTAAACAATCATACCGCCGACCCTACTGTCCTCGCCGAGGTTGGATATATCGTAGCTTTCAATAACTGTCGGTATTTTGGAAAGCCCCAGCAGCTTTGCAAGGTCTTCAAGTGCGTTGATTTCCTTTACAGTTCTTCCGACCTTCATCGAAAGATATTCCGAGGCGTTCTGCTTCGCCAAAAGGACTCTTGACAGTCCTTCGCCGCGCTGTGCTACCGTAATAGTTACCTTATGCCCGCAAAGGGCTGAGAAGTATTCTTCAAGTATTGCGCTGTCTTCCATTTCCTTGTCAATGTAAATCTGCTTCGGTATGGCGTCCGTTCTTACGGAGTAATACTCTACAAGAAAATCAGAACGCATCTGTCCGGGGTCGTATTCATCGCCGATAAAGAAATTTGCCTTGTCGGTAATTTTTCCGCCGCGATAGCACATAACAGCTATACTTGCAAGCTCGACGTTCTGAGCAAGAGCTACAACGTCAAAATCGTATGTCTTGTCGGAAAAAATGTCCTGACCGTCTTTCATTTTTTCAATTGCGTTTATGCGGTCACGGAGCTTTGCGGCTTTTTCAAATTCAAGGTTTTCGGAAGCCTCGTACATCTGTTCGGTAAGTCGTTCAACGCTCGCTTTGCTTCCGTTTTGCATATACTCTATAGCAGAGTGTATCATGCTGTTGTATTCGTCCTGCCTGATTTTTCCTGTGCATACGCCCATACATCTCTTGATGTGGTAATTAAGGCACGGACGCTCTTTCCTGAAATCTCTCGGAAAAACCTTATGACAGGAGGGAAACATGAATATTCTGTTTGCTTCATCAACCGCCTGCTTTGCGGTAAATCCGCTGGTGAACGGTCCGAGATATTCGGCGTTTTTATCTTTACAGTTAAGTGCATATGAAATTCTCGGATAAGGCTCTTTTGTTATTTTGATGTAATTGTAGCCTTTATCGTCTTTAAGCAATATATTATATTTAGGGTTATACTGCTTTATCAGACTGCATTCAAGCACAAGTGCGTCAAGTTCGCTCGGAGTTACTATGAAATCAAAGTCATATATGTTTTCGACAAGCTTTCTTGTTTTGGCATTATGGCTTTCAAGTGCATGAAAGTATGTTGTTACACGGTTTTTGAGCGCTTTTGCTTTACCGACATAGATTATCCTGCCTGTCTTATCCTTCATGAGGTAGACACCGGGTGACAGTGAAAGCTTATTTGATTTATCCCTTAAAAAGCCAAGTCTTTCGTTCAATCTTCACACGCTCCGAAAAAAACTGTTATCTTAATCTGTATAGATATTTATATTGTATCATTTTTTGTGCGGGATTACAAGTGCTTTTCAAAAAATATGACGAATACCGTCATTTTTTCGTTTATTTCTTTTTTGCAAAAAAGTTTTGACTTTTATCGCCGAGTGGTGTATAATATCAAAAGATATGATTTATCCGAAAAAAAGAGAGGTTTATTTTATGAGAGCAGTAGTTGCGGTTATTGGTAAAGATACAGTAGGTATTCTGGCAAAGGTCAGCAATATCTGCGCCGAGTGTAACGCAAATGTTATGGACGTTACACAGACGATCATGCAGGATCTTTTTGCTATGACTATGCTTATTGATATTACAAATTGTTCTGTAGATTATAATGTGCTTGCAGATAAATTAAAAGAGGCAGGCAACGATATGGGTCTTCAGATACACGTTATGCACGAAGATATCTTCAATTCGATGCACAATATATAATTATAACGGGAGAAACTAAATGTTCAATTCAAAAGATATTCTTGAAACTATCAAGATGATACAGGAAGAAAATCTTGATATCCGTACAATAACAATGGGTATCTCTCTTCTTGACTGTATCGACAGTGATATAGACAAGTCGTGCGAAAAGGTGTACGAGAAGATGATGCGTGTTGCAGAGCATCATGTTGAAACAGGTGAAATAATCGAAAAGCGTTACGGCATTCCGATTATCAATAAGCGTCTTTCGGTAACACCTATCTCAATGCTTGCGGCAGCCGCAAAGGGCAGTCCCGTAAAATTTGCAAAGACACTCCAGAGAGTAGCAGAGGGTACAGGTGTTAACTACATAGGCGGTTATTCCGCACTTGTACAGAAAGGTTTCGCCGCAGGTGATTTAGAGCTTATCAACTCTATCCCCGAAGCGCTTGCAGAAACATCAAATGTATGCTCTTCCGTAAATGTCGGTTCAACAAGAGCCGGTATCAATATGGACGCCGTTGCTCTTATGGGTAAGATTATTAAGCAGG
>CAVJKI010000156.1:0-5139 GCA_963649995.1 Sodaliphilus sp. | reverse complement strand
CCCTTAATACATCTTCGGTGCTGTTGTCGCTCGAATCGTACCATTCCATTTTCTTTAAATACTTTCCGAGCCAGCTGTCATACAGAGAATTTGTCACAATTCCGACCTCGCTGAACGAATCGTTACCGTCTTCAATAACAAAAACCAGCTGTTTACCGTCGGTTGACTGCTCTTTAAAATTACATCCTGCGAATGCCTCTCTTACAGTATCATATACTGAATCCAAATCGTGCTGCTGTAGGCTTAGCACCTTATCATTGTCAATTTCCACCGTGATTTTGTATAAGTAATCCATAATTACTGCCTTTCGGATATAGCTCCTGATAGTTTTCTTTGCGTCGCCGTGTTTGACAATCGGCTTTTCATACGCTATAATATTCAGTGCGACAAGCGAACATATTCTTATATTATTTTACCACTTTTGCAAGCAGTTTGCAATATTAAACATCGTCCGTTACCGAAAGGAAAATAACATGATATGGCTGACATTATAGATGTTACTGATATAAACATACCCGAATTGGAAATATACACTCATCTTACCGACGCACGCCTGCGCAAAGTCTATGAGTATGAACACGGAATATTTATTGCGGAAAGTCAGACGGTTATTGAAGTAGCCCTTGATGCAGGCTGTAAGCCGATCTCAATGTTCACTGACAGAAAATATATAAACGACCGTGCAAACGGCATAATAGAGCGGTGCGGAGATATTCCCGTGTACACAGCCGACAGCAAGATAATGTCACAGCTTACAGGCTATGAGCTTACCCGCGGAATGCTCTGCGCTATGGAACGGCCTGCGCCGAAAAGCGTTGAGGAGCTTTGCAAGGGCGCAAGGAGAATCGCAGTGCTTGAAAATATAGCCGATGTCAGCAATGCGGGGGCGATTATACGCTCTGCGGCGGCACTCGGAATAGATGCGGTGCTGATAACGCCGTCATGCTGTGATCCTCTTTGCAGGAGGGCAATAAGAGTGAGCATGGGAACGGTATTTTTGATACCGTGGGGATATATCGGCGATGATGAGCATTGGTGGCAGTCGCACGGACCGGCATACCTTAATTCGCTCGGCTTCAAGACAGCGGCAATGGCGCTCACCGATAACTCGGTAAGTATAGACGATAAGGCTCTACAGAGCGAGGAGCGGCTTGCAATTATACTCGGCTCTGAGGGCTACGGGCTGTCGCAGAAAACTATAGGCGGCTGTGATTATACGGTAAAGATTCCGATGTATCACGGTGTCGATTCGCTCAATGTCGGTGCGGCGGCGGCAGTCGCATTCAGAGAGCTTAGAGTAAGAGAATAAGATAAAGGGCTGAATTGCAATTAAGCAGTTCAGCCTATATTTTATGCTATTTTCTGTAGCACGGGGAATATCTTAAACCCGAATTTCTTGTCAATAAGATTACCTGCAATGCTTACGCCCTTGCCCATTGTAAAAGCGGCAAGTATTGTTCCTACACCCAGTCCGTCAAGGTGACCGAGGCAGAAGAATGTCATTCCTGCCGTTACCGCAAGGCAGGATACATCAAAGCCGATCTTGATTTTCGAGTAGCTGACTTTGGTAATATCAGCAAGCTCACGGGGAAATAAGTCGGTAGGAGTAATCGGGAGCAGACAGCGGTTTGATATAGCTATACCGAAGCAGATGATAATGTAGCTCAGTATAAAATACACGATCCGCATCGGAATATTGTCGGGCAGTATATTTATCCAAAGTTCATGTACATCGAGCAGTTTTCCGAATACAAAGCCTACAACAAAGCTGAAAAGATATGACGGTACAAACCTTTTCCGCATTATCATAAGACTGAGTACAAGAATCCCTTGAAATATGTACGTCCATGTTCCGAGCGACAGCACAGGCAGTACCTCTGAAAAGGCAAACGGCACGCTTGATATAGCCGAAATGCCTGATCCCGAATACAGCATCAGCACCACGCCGAAGCTGTTTATTATCACGGCAAACAGCAGTGCAAGCTCGCCGTGAACAGTGATTTTAGTTATGGAAGAATTGTTATTCTTCATTTTTACGTCTTCTTTCCTTGTACTTTTATCTTTATCTTATAAAATCAGTTCTTACAGCCGCACTTGTATCGGGCAGTGCAATGCCGTTTTTCTTGCCGAGCTCAAAGCACTTCATCATCCATGCCATGTTTTTTGCAAGGTTCTGCATTGTCTGCATACCCTCAAGATCCTGCTCAGCTTCGCCGGGTACTTTGCCGTATACCATGTTCCAGTAGGTAGAGCCGACAACGGGCATCTGCGCTATGCCGAAATACTTATTAAGACAGTCAAACGATGCTGAGCTGCCTCCTCGTCTTGCAACTGCAACCGATGCGCCGGGCTTGAATCTGAAAGCCGCTCCGCCTGCATAGAAAGCTCTGTCAAGGAACGACAGTATACGTCCGCTGGGGTGGGCATAATATACGGGAGTGCCGAACACAAATCCGTCCGCTTCTTTAGCCTTTGCTATAAATTCATTAACATCGTCGTCGGCAAAAACACAGCCTTTTTCACTGCATTGTCCGCAACCGATACAATCTCTTATCGGCTTTCCGCCCGGCTGGAATATCTCGTATGAAATGCCCTCGTTTTCAAGCGTCTTACCGACTTCAAGCAGGGCGGCGTTCGTGTTGCCGTTTGCTTTCGGACTTCCGTTAAGCATTAAAACCTTCATTAAAATCCGCTCCTTCAAATAATATACTGCAATTTTGCGTTACAGATTATATCACCTTGAATAAAAATAGTCAAGGCAAAAATTACCGATTGATCTTTTCCCATTCCGACCGTGTAATCTCATATACGGCGGTGATTTTATTTTCGCTGTCCTTATATTCACAGACCTTGTGACAGCCGTAAGCGACAGCGGTTTTCTGAGAGGGCAGGTTTGTAGATTCCATATATGAATATATTCTGTTGAACGGTGTGCTTTTAAACGTCCGATCCCTTACCGCAATTGCAGCTTCTTTCGCATAACCCATGCGCTGTTTGTCAGCCCGTATGTGATAGCCTATTTCGGGCTTTATAGTGCCGTTTATCTTCTGCATTGTAAGCCCGCAGTCGCCTATCATTTCTCCGCTGTCTTTAAGGCAAACCGCCCACAGCCCGAAACCGAAGACGGCGTATCTTTCAATATTGCAGTTTATCCAGTTTCTTACCTTGTTTTCATCAAAGGTATATGGATAATGGCTCATGATGTCGCTGCCTGCAAGCACTGAGTAAAGGGCAGGGAAGTCGTCCTCCGTCATTTCACGCAATATAAGTCTTGGCGTTTCAATAATCACTTTCATTCTGTTTGTCATTTCAGTATTTCCGTTACCTGTTTGTAAAGCTCGCTGTCATCATAAATCAGATAAAAGTCGGTCGGAACAAAATATTTCTGATTGATGGAAGCTTTGAGTTCTTCGGCAAAGGAATCCGTATTTTCGTAATTTATGATAATCACTTTTTCGCTTTCTGTCGGGAATATCCTTGCGGCGGTATCACGGAAAACTCTCTGCCATAATGCACTGTGACTGCCGAAAAAATGGTACTTCGTTTTTCCGAAATGCGTTATTATCTGTAAGGCTTCTCTTTCGGCTGTTTCGCTATCGCTCGTGCTGTTTATTATAAAGAATATTTCGGCATTGTGTGTATGATTCGGGGTGATTGCACCTGTAATCAGCTCTGCACCGTAAAGGTTATTCGGTAATTTTTCGTATCTATCCATGTTTATTCCTCCTCAGGGTATTTTAAGACCGTGCTTTTTTCTGAAAGCGGTCATAAGCTCCATGACATCTGCGGTATAATCAAAGTGCATTATATCACGGTCGCCGCTGACTGCTTTTTCCATGTCGGCTATTTCATAGCACAGTGCGTCTTTGTTTTCGCCCGCTTTAATAAGCTCGGTTTTTCCGTCTGTATATGTGATTTTTGCTTCCCACGCTCTCGGATATTCCATAATCTCGATATAACCGTTTTCGCATGAACTCATAGCACGCTTGGGATGTTTTGAATGAAGCGACAGCATGACCGCTGCCATCTGACCTTCTTTGTCTGACAGCAGAAGACTTGCCTGATCGTCAACTCCCGTCGGTGCGGGTTTGACCTGCGACAGTATATTATCCGGCTTTGAATTGAAAAACCAACGGATAACAGACAGGGCATATACACCTATATCAAGCATTGCGCCGCCTGCAAGGTTTCTGTCGAAAAATCTGTTATTCATATCATATTCTTTGAAACTGCCGAAGTTCATTGTGATAAGATTTACCCTGCCGAGTAAGCCGCTTTTCAGAATTTCATTCAGTTTTTTATATATCGGCATGTGATAGACCGTCATCGCTTCGCCTATAACAACGCCGTTTTCTTTTGCAAGAGCGGACAACTCGTTCAATTCCTCTGAGTTCGGCGTTATTGACTTTTCAACAAGGATGTGTTTTCTGTTCTCAATTGCTTTTTTCATAAAGCCGTAGTGAGTGTTGTGGGGAGTAGTAATGTAGATTATATCAACATCGGGGTCGGCGAACATATCGTTATAATCGCTGTACACCTTGCCGATATTGTATTTTTCGGCGAAATCCACAGCCTTGCTGTGCGTCCTGTTGCCGACAGCAAACAGATTTCTTCCGTTTTTCTGCATGGCGTTGGCAGTTTCGTTGGCGATAACACCCGTGCCGAGTACCGCCCAGTTATAGCTTTTTATGATTTGCTCCTTATGGATTCAAAAACAAAAACTTCTGCTGTCGGTCAATGCAATCAGCCCAAAGCAGAAGTTTTATTTATGGTTAATAGCTATCGGAAGACAGTCAATCAATAATTCTCTGCGTGTACTTCAAAATAGCTTTTGGGATGGTTGCAGACGGGACATACATCGGGTGCTTTTGTACCGACTACAATATGACCGCAGTTACGGCACTCCCATACCTTAACTTCGCTCTTTTCAAATACCTGTGCTGTTTCAATGTTCTTTAAAAGCGCACGGTATCTTTCTTCATGGTGCTTTTCGATTTCGCCAACTGCTCTGAACTTAGCGGCAAGCTCAGGGAAGCCTTCTTCCTCGGCTGTTTTCGCAAAATCTTCGTACATATCCGTCCATTCGTAGTTTTCTCCGTCTGCGGCGGCTTCAAGATTTGCCTTGGTATCGCCTATGCC
>CAVJKI010000155.1:0-5179 GCA_963649995.1 Sodaliphilus sp. | reverse complement strand
ACCATACAGACCTTCGGCTGTAAGGTCAATCAATATGAAAGCGCTTCTGTAGCCAAAGCTATGGAGGAACACGGATACGAAAAGACCGATGATATTTTCACGGCGGATATTGTTATCATAAACAGCTGTTCGGTAACTGAAAACAGCGATAAAAAAGCAAAGCAGCTTATAGCTAAGATAAAAAGCAAGAGTCCTATGAAGATAGTGGCACTGACAGGCTGTTTTCCGCAGGCATTTCCCGAAACTGCCGCTATGCTCAGTGCCGATATAGTAACGGGTACAGAGTATAAGGAACAGCTTGCCGACATGATAGACGCATTTACAAGCAACAAAATAAAGCAGATAGCCATACCGCCAAGATCTGTAAAAAAGCAGTATGAAAAGCAGAAGAATGCCGATATGGGCAAGACAAGAGCCTTTATAAAGATCGAGGACGGCTGTGACAGATTTTGCAGCTACTGCATAATCCCCACCGCAAGAGGATCGGTAAGATCACGACCCTTGCAGGATATAATCGAAGAAACAAGGTTTCAGGTTTCGTGCGGTCATAAGGAAATGGTGCTTGTCGGCATCAACCTTTCCTGCTACGGTCAGGAAATCGGACTGAGGCTTGCAGACGCTATAGAGGCGGTTTGCTCGGTGGACAGTGTGGAGCGTGTGCGTTTGTCATCGCTTGAGCCCGAGCTGCTTACAGATGAAGATATAGCAAGAATGGCGGCGCAGAAAAAGCTCTGTCCGCATTTTCATCTGTCGCTCCAGTCGGGAAGTGCCGCTACGTTAAAGCGCATGAACAGGCACTACACGCCCGATGAATACTATGATATAGTCACGAGGTTACGAAAAGCGTTCCCCGACTGTGCGATCACTACCGACATTATGGTAGGCTTTGCGGGAGAAACAGACGAAGAATTTGAGGAATCGTGCGAATTTGCAAGAAAAGTCGGCTTTGCGGCAATGCACGTTTTCACATATTCAATAAGAGAGGGTACTGCGGCGGCTAAACGCACCGACCATATCCCGCATGATACGGCAGTAAAAAGGTATCATGCCATGAGCGCTCTTGCAAAGGAGCTTAAGGAGGAATATTTCAGGTCGTGCATCGGCAGGACGGAAAAGGTGCTGATACAGCGCAGAGAAAGCGAGGAATACGCTAACGGACTCACTCCGCAGTATGTTCCCGTGCGTATTTACGGCAGTAATGCAAGCAAGCAAGATATAATTACTGTACAAATTACGGAGGCTTCGGGCAGTGATTTTTGTATCGGCAAAGAAATAAAATGCTTGTAATCGGGCAGATATTGTAGTATAATTAAAAAGTATTGATAGCTTCGTGCTTAGGCACGCTTACAATAAAATGACGGAGGAAGTTTATGTCAGTTTATCGCATTTATGTGGAAAAGAAGCCGCAGTTTGCCGTTGAGGGAAAAGCAGTTCTCTCTGACCTTAAAACAGCGCTTCAAATCAAAGGTATCGAGGACGTGCGTATCGTAAACCGTTACGATGCGGAGGGCATCACAAAGGAAAACTTTGAAAAGGCTACTCCCACCGTATTCTCAGAGCCGCCTGTTGATGACGTTTACTATTCACTGCCCGAAATCAAGGCAGATGAAAAGATGTTCGCAACAGAGTTTTTACCCGGTCAGTTCGACCAGAGAGCGGACTCTGCCGCTCAGTGTATCCAGATGCTGTGTCAGGGCGAACGTCCCACAGTAAAATACGCTAAGCTGTACATATTAAAGGGCGATATTTCCGATGAGGATTTTGCCAAGATAAAGCACTATCTCATAAACGCCGTAGAAGCAAGAGAATGCGGCTTTGAGCAGTATGAAACACTTGATGTAAAGTATGATATTCCCAAGGACGTTGCCGTTCTTGACGGTTTTATCGGTCTTTCGGAAGACGAGCTTGCTGAATTTATAAAGAAGTATGCTCTTGCTATGGACCTCGGTGATATAAAGTTCTGTCAGGAATATTTCAAGAAAGAACAGAGAGATCCTACCCTTACCGAAATCAGAATGATTGATACATACTGGTCGGATCACTGCCGTCACACAACGTTCGGTACTATAATCGACAATGCGACAATAGATGCACCTTACATTGCCGAAACATATAAAGAATACAAGCTCGACAAGGAAGAACTCGGCAGAAGCGCAAAGCCGATATGCCTTATGGACATTGCAACTGCGGCTGTAAGAAAGCTGAAAAAAGACGGTCTGCTCCCCGACCTTGACGAAAGCGAAGAAATCAATGCCTGCTCGGTAAAGATCACCGTTGACGTTGACGGCAAGGACGAGCAGTGGCTCCTTATGTTCAAGAACGAAACACATAACCACCCCACCGAGATTGAGCCTTTCGGCGGTGCGGCTACCTGCCTCGGCGGTGCTATAAGAGATCCGCTTTCAGGACGTTCTTACGTTTACCAGGCTATGCGTGTAACAGGTGCTTCCGATCCTCTGCTCCCTGTTGACCGAACTATCCCCGGCAAGCTTCCTCCGAGAAAGATAACAACAACAGCCGCTCAGGGCTATTCATCATACGGCAACCAGATAGGTCTTGCTACAGGTCACGTTGCCGAAATATACGATCACGGATATATGGCAAAGCGTATGGAGATCGGTGCGGTTATCGGTGCCGCTCCTGCTGAAAACGTTGTCCGTGAGCGTCCCGTTCCCGGAGATATAATCATTCTGCTCGGCGGCAGAACAGGCCGTGACGGCTGCGGCGGTGCTACAGGCTCGTCAAAGTCGCACAGCGTTGAATCGCTCGAAACCTGCGGTGCTGCGGTGCAGAAGGGTAACGCTCCCGAAGAAAGAAAGCTCCAGAGATTATTCCGTGACAAGAATGCAACAAAGCTGATAAAGCGTTGCAACGACTTCGGTGCAGGCGGCGTTTCCGTTGCTATAGGTGAGCTTGCAGACGGTCTTGAAATCGACCTCAACGCAGTTCCGAAGAAGTATGACGGTCTTGACGGCACAGAGCTTGCGATCTCCGAATCTCAGGAAAGAATGGCAGTGGTTGTTGACAAGAACGATGTTGACAAGTTTATTTCGCTTGCCGGCAAGGAAAACCTTGAGGCTACTCCCGTTGCGGTAGTTACCGAAGCTCCCAGACTGAAAATGAACTGGAACGGTAAGACAATCTGCGACATTTCAAGAGAATTCTTAAATTCAAACGGTGCAGAAAAGCACACAGATATACACGTTCCCGCTCCCACGGTAAGCTATTCTACAGGCAAACACAACACTAAGGAGGAATGGGAAAAGCTCGTTACCGACCTTAACGTATGCTCGCAGAAGGGTCTTGTACAGCGTTTCGACTCGACGATCGGCGCAGGTACTGTTCTTATGCCTTATTCGGGCAAGACACAGCAGACACCTGTACAGGCTATGGCTGCAAAGCTCCCCGTGCTTTCGGGCAACACAAAGACAGCATCTATAATGGCTTGGGGCTTTGACCCGTTCGTAAGCCGTCAGTCGCCTTATCACGCCGCCGCTCTTGCAGTTGTTGAGAGTATGGCAAAGGTTGTTGCCGCAGGCGGTAAGAGCGAAAAGTGCTGGCTTACATTCCAGGAATACTTTGAGCGTACACAGGGCGATCCTGAGCGCTGGGGCAAGCCTTTTGCCGCACTCCTCGGCGCATACAAGGCACAGATCGCACTTTCAAGCGGTGCTATCGGCGGTAAGGATTCTATGTCGGGTACATTCGAGCATATCGACGTTCCACCTACGCTCGTTTCATTCGCAGTTTCAACCGCTAAGTCGGACAAGATAATTTCTGCCGAGTTCAAGCTCCCTTGCAGTGATATTTACTATATTGAGCCTGCATACGATGAAAACGGTATGCCCGACTTTGACAGCGTAAAGAAGGTATTTGCGACCGTTGAAAAGGCAATTGCCGACGGCGCTGCCCTGTCTGTATGGACACTCGCTCACGGCGGTATCGCAGAGGGTATCTTCAAGATGTCGCTCGGTAACAGAATCGGTGCAAAGCTTAAAGCTATGGACGATGAAAAGCTGTTCGGTCTGCACTATGGCGCATTCATCATCGAAGCTAAGGGCGCAATTGACGGCGCTGAGCTTATCGGCGAAACAGTAAGCGATTATACCATTACAGCAGGCGATGTTACACTTGATATTGCCGAGCTTGAAAAGAAGTATGACGCTGTACTTGAGCCTATTTTCAAAAATTCGCTTCCCGAAATGCCGAAGCCTGTTTCAGTAGCTTACGATAAGGGCTGTGATTTACTTATCAACAAAGCACCCGGCAAGATTGCAAAGCCCAAGGTGCTTATCCCCGTATTCCCCGGTACAAACTGCGAATACGATATGGCTGCCGCATTCAACAGATACGGCGGTGAGGCTGAAATATTCGTTATCAGAAACCTTTCTGCTAAAAATATGGAGGACAGCGTAAAAGAATTTGCAAAGAGAATCGAAGACAGCCAGATGATCGCTGTTCCCGGCGGATTCTCAGGCGGTGACGAACCCGAAGGCTCAGCTAAGTTTATTAATGCGTTCTTCCGTAATCCTAAGATCAAGGACGCAGTAGAAAATATGCTCTACGCCCGTGACGGTCTTATGATCGGTATTTGTAACGGCTTCCAGGCGCTTATCAAGCTCGGTCTTGTGCCTTTCGGAAAGATTGTTCCTCTGTCAAGCGAAAGCCCCACACTTACATATAACACCATAGGCAGACACCAGTCACAGCTTGCGCTCACAAAGATATGCACCAACAAGTCACCGTGGCTTATGCACTGCAAGGTGGGCGAGGTTTACAACATACCGATCTCACACGGTGAAGGACGTTTCGTAGCAAGCGATGAGGTTATCGCAAAGCTTATCGAAAACGGTCAGGTAGCTACTCAGTACGTTGACCTGAACGGTGAGCCTACTATGGATCTTGCTTATAACCCCAACAGCTCAATTTGCGCTATCGAGGGTATAATCTCTCCCGACGGACGTGTACTCGGTAAGATGGGACACACCGAGCGTATCAGCTCCGATACCTGCGTGAATGTTGACGGCAACAAGGAACAGCTTCTGTTCAAGGGCGGCGTTGACTACTTCAAGCTTTAATAGCTTAACCGCATAAATTTTCACCCTGCAACATTCAACGTTGCAGGGTGTTTTTTACACATAAAAACAGGGTAGATTTTTTATCTGCCCTGTTTTAATAC
>CAVJKI010000154.1:0-5205 GCA_963649995.1 Sodaliphilus sp. | reverse complement strand
ATATATGCCCATGCGATAATTATAACACATAAAAAGGAAAAAGAAAAGGTTAGTAACCGAATTTTTAGAAATTCTACACAAATCATCAAGAGCCTTTTGTATAATTTTACAAAAAAATATAAACTGAATATAACGGGAATAAACCGATCCCGTATTTAATATGTTTTTAGGAGGCAATTATGAGTAATAACGTTGATTCTATGCTTGATACAGTAAGCAAAAAGCTGGGAATTACACCTCAGCGGCTAAAAGAGGCCATGCAGAAAGGCGACTTATCAATAGCACTCGAAAATATGCCTGAAAAAGACGCACAAAAGCTTAAAAGCATACTCGGAAACCCCGAAATCATTAAGAAAATGATGAAATCCACACAGGCTCAGGAACTCAAAAAATCAATGAATAAGCAGTAGTGAACGGAGGACAGCGTATGAGTGAAATAGATGATATTTTGAAAGCTATGCTGTCCGATGATAACAACAAATCAGCTCCTGATGAAAACAAGTCGGCAGACAGCGAAGAAAATTTCACTACCGATAGCGGCGGAGATGATATTTTCAGCGGCATAAACATAGATATGTTTATGAAGATAGGTGAGATAATGTCTAAAATGAGCGAGCAGGACAAGAACACCGAACTGCTCATTGCTCTGAAACCCCATCTGAGAGATGAAAACCAAGCAAAGATAGACACAGCAGTCAAGCTGTTCAGACTTATCTCGCTGTTACCTTATCTCAAAGACAGCGGACTGTTTGACAATTTACTATGAAAAGGAGTTTAATTATGGAATGGAGCAATGTTAAAATGTCAAAGGCAGAATTTGAACGTCTGCAAAAAGAATATATGGCGGCGGCGATGAGAACTGCGGAGAAAGGAAAATCCATTGAAACGGCAACCGCACCGACCCACAATGTCAAAAAAGCTTCCGATACTTCAAAAACCGTTACAGTAACCGAAACGCATATAACCCAACAGACAACTGCCGTTTCTGTTGCCGAGCGCAATAATGAAGATAATATAGTATCAGAAGAAATATCAGATAAGTTATCGGATATAAAAGCAGTAGCTATATCAGATAATACAAATGAATCATTTGTTGATTCTATTGAACACGCAGAGGAAAAACATACAAATATTAACATTTTTTTGAATGAAGCTACTCTTACAGTAAGCGAAGAAACCGAGATAAGCTCCGAAGCGCCCGATGCCTCAGATAAATGTGATAAAACAGCAGATATACCGCAGAATGCAACAAATGTGCAACAAACCCAAAATGCTACATCTGAACCGACTTCTGAAGCCACAGAAGATTGCGAAACTCCTTGCGAGTTAAGCGATGATGAGATTTTCGACAGCTTTGAAGATGTGTTTATGAGCGAAAACGAAGCTGACGAGAAAGCCGAAAGCCTCTCAGCACAAAAGCAGAAGCCCTGCCCCGCCCCCGACTTCAACACCAGCATACATAATCATAACAAGAGCATCAACAAAAGTACAAAGCCCTGCGGATGTGAGCGTTGTCGCTGTCAGAACGGCAACAATATGCAGGAGAAAGGCGGGCAAAAACCAAATTGAAATTCAGCCCGCAGTAGTAATATGGACATAATCGGCAGAGTGCTGAACGATGACGATCTGCTGAAGGTTGCCGCAGTAGCATTCATACTATGGCGGGACAAAGCGGATTATAAACTCCTGCTTGTCCTTGCTTATGTTTTTCTTTTTAAATAAGCCTTGCATTTTCCTGCCTGTCAGTATATAATAACCGTATAAAACGGCTTTGCCGCAATGGAGGTAAATTATGGCTGAATGGCTGGAAAATGCAATTTTTTATGAGATATATCCTCAGTCCTTCAACGATACAAACGGTGACGGTATCGGGGATTTTCAGGGTATAATTGAAAAGCTTGATTATATCAAAGAAACAGGCTTCAACGCAATATGGATGAATCCTTGCTTTGACTCGCCTTTCGGTGACGCAGGCTATGATGTAAGGGACTACAAGAAAGCCGCCGCAAGATACGGTACAAACGATGATTTAAAGCGGCTGTTTGACGAGTGCCACAAGCGCAATATGCACATTCTGCTTGACCTTGTTCCCGGTCATACTTCGGTAGAACATGAGTGGTTTAAACAGTCCATGCTACCCGAAAAGAACAAATACACCGACAGATATATCTGGACAAGCAATATATGGGAACAGCCTGAGGGACTCAACTGTATAAGAGGTATTTCCGACCGTGACGGCAGTGCCGCTGTCAACTTCTTTTCTTCTCAGCCCGCACTTAACTATGGCTATGCTAAGCCGAAATACGCATATCAGCAGAAGCCCACCGATCCCGGCCCTATGGCTACAAGAGCCGCAATCAAGGACGTTATGAAGTTCTGGCTTGATATGGGCTGTGACGGCTTCAGAGTTGATATGGCAGGCTCACTGGTAAAGTGCGATCCCGAATATAAGGAAACTATCAAGCTTTGGCAGGACATCACAGGCTATTTAAAGAGAGAATATCCCGAAGCCGCAATGGTTTCAGAATGGGGAGAGCCTCAGTATTCGTTACAGGGCGGCTTTGATATGGACTTCTTACTGCACTTCGGTCCTGAGGGATATAACTCTATGTTCAGATGCGCTGAGCCGTTCTTCTCAAAAATAGGAAAGGGATCTCCTGCGATATTCGCCGAGCAGTATAAGGGTTATCACGAAAAGGCAACCACAGGCGGCGGACTTATATGCATACCGTCAGGAAACCACGATATGGGCAGACTGGCAAGAGGCAGAGATGAGGACGAGCTGAAATGCTGTTTTGCTTTCCTGCTGACAATGCCGGGTGCACCTTTCGTATACTACGGCGATGAGATAGGACTGCGCTATGTTGAAGAACTTGTATCGGTCGAAGGCGGCTACAACCGTACAGGCTCAAGAAGTCCTATGCAGTGGGACAGCACAGCTAACGACGGCTTCTCCACTGCCGACAAGTCACAGCTTTATATAAAACAGGACGACGCTCCCGACAGACCTACGGTTGAAAAGCAGATGCTTGACAGCAATTCGCTGTACAATGAGGTAAAGAAGCTGATCAAGGTAAGAAACGATAATCCTGCGCTCCACAACCTCTCCGCATTCAAGTTTGTAAGCAGTGAAGGTTATCCCCTTATATACAAGAGAAACATCGACAGCCAGACGGTATATGTATTCATCAATCCGTCCGACAAGGCTGTAACCGTCAATGCCGATTATGCAAAGGGCGGAAAGGCAATTTACACACTCGGCGAAAACGGCTCTGTAAACGCAGATACAGTTACCGTTCCTGCAAGCGGTGCAATTTTCGTTGAAGTTTAAGTAATACCGACATAATGACAAAGCCGCACAGATTGGATCACCTTTCTGTGCGGCTTTAATTTATTCTGCTTTTGCAAGTGCTTTTTCTTTCTGTGTCTGATCTTTATTTATCTTGGTACTCTTGATAACCTTCTGACGTGAAAATTCCTCACGTTCCTTTTCTTCAAGAGAGTTGGAGATAAATCTGACCTGCGCCTCATATTTCGGAATAATGATGTTTTTAAGCGCATTGGCACGCTTCTGCGTCTTTTTTATTGCTACAGCCAGCCTATATATGCTGTTTTCGATTTCGGCGAGTACGACTGTCAGCTTTTTGGTTTCGTTAAAGCAGATATAAGCGTTATCGAGATACGAATTTGTCATAGCTATGTCATACTGCGGAGTTATCGGTTTATCAGGGAGTTCAACAGTCGGCAACTCAACACCCATAACACTTCTGAAAGAGATTTTCAGTTCTGTTTCTTCGGGAACGAACTGCGTCAGCGTTGCAACAGAGCCGAGAGAAATATTTGCCTGCTGTAAAGCGGCATACGCTTTTTCATAAGTCTGCTCGATATTTCCACGGACAAGCTTTGATTTATCGGTCAGTGCTACCATTTCTCTTATCAATACGTTACGCTTTCTGTCCATAAGTTCAAAGCCTTGCTTTGCCTGCTGCAAGGAACGTTTTGCTTTGATAAGATTACCTTTGGTCGGGAAAACCTGTTCAGCCATACACTCACCTGCCTTTCATAAAGTAACTGTTATACAAATCTCTTTGCGTTTTCAGGATTATAATGCTCCTTGATAAGCTGTTCGTTTACACGGTCAAGCTCACTTGCCGGGAGCAGCGAAAGCAGATCCCACGAAAGGTCAAGCGTTTCGTCCATAGAACGGTTTTCGTCAAAGCCCTGATTAAGGAAATACTTTTCAAACATCGTACCGAACTTCATTATTGCCTTATCCGACGCTGAAAGCTCATCTTCACCGATAACCGACGCAAGCGCTCTTGCGTCCTGCACTCGTGCGTAACAAGCGAACAGCTGGTTTGAAACATCGGCATGGTCGGCTCTTGTATGCTGCTCGCCTATGCCATCCTTCATAAGACGTGATAATGAAAGCAGTACCGAAAGTCCAGGATAAACGCCTGTCTGATCAAGATTTCTGTCAAATACTATCTGACCCTCAGTAATGTATGCGGTAAGGTCGGGGATAGGATGAGTAATGTCATCGTTAGGCATTGTAAGTATCGGTATCTGCGTAACAGAGCCTGTACTGCCCTCTACTACTCCCGCTCTTTCATACATTGAAGCAAGGTCGGAATAAAGATAACCGGGATAGCCCTTTCTGCCCGGAATCTCACCCTTTGATGATGAGAATTCACGCAGTGCCTCACAATAAGATGTAAGGTCGGTCATAATAACGAGTATGTGCATATTCTTCTCAAACGCAAGATATTCCGCAACAGTAAGCGCACATCTTGGTGTCAGAATACGCTCTATGATAGGATCGTTTGAGAGGTTAAGGAACATACAAACACGCTGTATAACGCCTGTTTCCTCAAATGAACGTCTGAAATACTCTGCAACGTCATTCTGGACGCCCATTGCAGCAAATACCACTGCAAAGTCCTTGCCCTCACTGTCGGCAATCTTAGCCTGCTTTACTATCTGTACCGCAAGCTTGTTGTGCGACAGACCTGAGCCTGAGAATATAGGTAGCTTCTGACCTCTGATAAGCGTCATAAGTGCGTCTATAGAGGAAATTCCTGTATGGATATAGTTTCTCGGATATGAACGTGCAACGGGATTTAACGCACGTCCGTTGATATCGCCGTATTTCTGCGGGAACACCTCGCCCAGCCCGTCTATAGGCTTGCCCGCACCGTTGAATGT
>CAVJKI010000153.1:2083-5232 GCA_963649995.1 Sodaliphilus sp. | reverse complement strand
TAGCAATACAAGGCATCTTATCACAACGGCTTCCGCACTGCACGATATAGGCAAGATGGGTATAGACGATAAAATTCTCAACAAGCCGGGTAAGCTGACAAACGAGGAATTTGCCATCATGAAAACCCACACCGTTATCGGTGCGGATATGCTTGAAAAGCTTGAACAGTACAAGAATGAAGAACTTATAAAGGTTGCGTATAAGATTTGCAGATGGCATCATGAGCGTTACGACGGCAGAGGCTATCCCGACGGACTGAAGGGCGACGATATACCGATCGCCGCACAGGTAGTATCGGTTGCCGACGTTTATGACGCTCTGGTCAGCGAACGTGTATATAAGAAAGCGTTTACTCACGAAAAGGCAATAAGCATGATACTCGGAGGAGAATGCGGTGCATTCAACCCCGAACTGCTTGATTGTATGCTCGATATACAGGACAGCATAAAGCAGAAATTCGGCAGTTAAGCAAATCGTGCAAATCGGTTATCAGGCTCAAGCGTTATTTATGCGAAAGTGAGCCGTAATACTGCCGTTCAAGATAGACTTTTCACAGTAAAGTTCGGATAAGGAGGAGATCACAGTAGAAAACAATTCTCTTAAAGGCATAAAAGTACTGCTTGCCGAGGGCAACGATCGTAATATGGAAATCACCGAATTTCTGTTGGAAAATGAAGGTGCTGTCGTAATAAAAGCACGGAACGGCAAAGAGGCGGCAGAAATCTTTGAACGCTCTGAAAAATACGGCATAGACGTTGTTCTTATGGATATAACAGCGCCTGAAACCGACGGCTTTTCCGCTTCAGAGGCTATACGTTCATTAAAACGTGCCGATGCGCTCGCAACTCCGATAATCGTACTTACAGCAAATATTTTTACAGACGGCAGGGAGAAAACGGAGCTTGACGGAATGGACGGGCATCTTGCAAAGCCTATCGAATCCGCAGAGCTGAAAAAAGTATTGTACGGATACACAGGAACAAAAACGCTTACGATACAGGAATGTTATGAAAATATCGGATCAAGCTATGACAGCGTCAAGCAACGCCTTAAATGCGATGATGAGAGCATAGCGGAAGCAATAAAATTCTTTATGCATGACGATCATATCATTACTTTCTTTGACGCTATCTATAAGCATGATGTGCAAAAGGCTTTTATAGCGGCGCACACCCTTAAAGGTATCAGCGCAAACCTCGGCTTCGACAGGCTGTTATCGGTATTCTCCGATATAACCCAATACCTGCGCAAGGAAGATTATGATAAAGCGGCTGAGCTTGTAACGGCGGCAAGGAATAATTATGTGACCGTTATAAATGCTTTCAGACGTTGCAAGGGTATGATATAACAACAAACAGCGGTGTTTATAAAGGCACCGCTGTTTGTTGTTATAAAGCAATAATGGATACCGCGTAGGCGGTATCCATTCATTATTACTTGAAATATCTGTTTAAAAGACCCTCAAAAGCCTTGCCGTGTCTTGCTTCGTCCTTAGCCATCTCATGAACTGTGTCATGGATAGCGTCAAGGTTTAACTGCTTAGCTCTCTTTGCAAGGTCAAGCTTACCCTGAGTTGCGCCATGCTCTGCCGCTACTCTCTTTTCAAGGTTTTCCTTGGTAGAAGTGCTTACAACATCACCTAAAAGCTCTGCAAACTTTGCAGCGTGTTCAGCTTCCTCCCATGCAGCCTTTTCATAGTAAAGACCTACTTCGGGATAACCCTCTCTGTGAGCGGCTCTTGCCATAGCAAGATACATACCTACTTCTGTACATTCGCCCTCAAAGTTAGCCTTTAAGCCTGCGATGATTTCTTCATCGTCAACTGCCTTTGCAATGCCTACCTTATGTTCATCTGCAAATACAAGCTTTTCGCTTTCCTTAAGCTCTGTGAACTTGCTTCCCGGAACCTTGCACTGGGGGCAGAATTCGGGAGGTGTATCTCCCTCATGAACGTAACCGCATACCGGACATACCCATTTCTTCATAATAAATTACCTATCCTTTCAATTAATTAAATCTTTATTTTCTTATGGTTTTCAGCAAAATCAGTAACGTTTACTGATTTTGCTGATTTAATTATAACCGATGTTTTGACATTTGTCAATAGGTTTTTAAAAATTTTTTGTAAAAAATAGGTTAGTGCAGACTTACTTGATAATATCATACAGGCTTATTTGCAGTGGACGACCTTTGTCAAAAGCACTGTGTAAACCATGTGCCTGCACAAATTGTAAACTATGTTATTACACTATTCATATACCGTTTTCAGCCTAATAAACTGCCGTTTACAGCCTGTTTGTTGAAATCGCCTGCCGTATTGATTATAATGTAATATGAAATCACAGTTAAATTCAATTCTAAAAGGAGAATTTATGAGAAAAGCACATGAAAAGATACTGCGGACACTGCTTGCGGTATCGGTACTTACTACAGCTATGCTTTCAAGCGGTTGCCTCGACGATGAAGAAGAGATTTCCGACAGCACGGCAAGCGATAACAGACAGACAAGCGACAGCAGTGAAAACGGCGGTAACAAGTATGACGGCGAGGTTACGGGAAGCCGTGCGTCAAAGCTTACTTTCAGCACTTCGGACGGAATAAGCATTACAAGAAAACAGCGTGAAACGGAAAAGCCTATGGGCGAGGACGGCACACAGACTGTATTCGTGTATATGTGCGGAAGTGACCTTGAAAGCGAAAACGGTCTTGCAAGCGGTGACATTGAGGAAATGATCGCAGGCTCACAAAGCGAAAACGTGAAGTTCGTAATACAAACGGGCGGTGCAGGCGCATGGGCTGATACATACGGCATTTCGGCAGACAAGACACAGCGTTATGTTGTTACAGGCGGCGAAATAAGCCTTATCGAAGAAAAAGAACAGGTAAACATGGGTACAGCAGAAGTGCTTACCGACTTTTTAAGCTGGGGCATTGAAAATTATGCGGCGGCAAAAATGGGTGTTATCTTCTGGGATCACGGCGGTGGAAGTATCAGCGGTGTTTGCTTTGACGAGCTGAACGAAAACGATTCTCTTTCGCTTGAGGAGATAGACAACGCACTTACTTCCATATACGACAAGATGACGGATAAGTTTGCGTTTATTGGCTTTGACGCCTGCCTTATGGCAACCGTTGAAACAGCAAATAT
>CAVJKI010000153.1:0-2073 GCA_963649995.1 Sodaliphilus sp. | reverse complement strand
ACGCTGACTATATGTTTGCATCGGAAGAAACAGAGCCGGGCTACGGCTGGGATTATACCGAGATAGCAAGCTTTATGGAGAACAATCCCACAGCCGATACGACAGAACTTGGAAAGACGGTTGCAGACAGCTTTATGGCATCATGCGAGGCAATTGACGCAGGCAGTGAGGCAACCCTTTCGGTTACAGATCTCAGCCGTGTCGATGAGCTTGTAAAGGCTGTGAACGATGCTACGGAAGAAATGAATAAAAATTCCGCCGAGCCTGCCTTACTTGCAGAAGCAGTCAGAAACATCTATAATGTCAGAGCATACGGCAGTAACAACGAAACCGAGGGTTATACCAATATGGTTGACCTCGGCTCTATGATAACGGCTACAGTATCGGGCGATAAGGCAGACAAGGTTATGTCAGCACTTGAAAAGGCGGTCGTATACAATATTTACGGCAGTGACAAGGACGGCTCTACAGGACTTTCTACCTACTATCCTTTCGGCGTTTCGGGATCTACCGAGCTTGCCACATTCGGCAAGGTGTGCGTCAGCCCTTACTATATGACTTTCGTTGACAGAATAGCATACGGTGCGCAGAACGGCACAACAGACGGCTACAGCGGTGAAAGCAAGTGGCTTGCGGACGGCACGGTATACTGGAGCGACGGCGACTATTCCGATTATGAAAGCAACTGGGATCACTATAACGACAAGACCGATAACATGGGCTTCTGCGGTGATAAGAGCAGTGTGCAGATAGATGTAGGCCCTGTGCTTGACGATGAGGGAACATTCTACTTCACCGTAACAGACGATACTATAAATAACCTTGCAAGCGTTAATTGCTCGGTTTACCGTGTAGATGAAGAAACAGGCGAGCTGCTTGAATTCGGCGTTGACCAGAGTACAAAGGTCGATTTTTCTTCGGGACTTGTTGAGGATACTTTCAGCGGTCAGTGGTACATGATCGAGGATAACCTCATTCCTATGTATATAGTAGAAGAAAAGGGCAGCAGCTCGGTTTACACTTCGCCTATAAAGCTCAACGGCAAGGAAACCAACCTGCGTATAGCTATGGAGCGTGACGGCAATGCGTATGATATAACCGTACTCGGAACATGGGACGGCGTGAGCGAAAACGGTGAATCCGCAAGAAGCGTTGTACCGCTCAAAGAGGGCGATGTCATAGTGCCGATATTCAACACTTACGACAGCGAGGGTAATTTTGACGGTAAAGCCGAGGGCGATGAATGCACCTACAGCGGTGATGATATGATTCAGTTTGTTAATCTGCCCGCAGGCGATTACAGATACAGCTTTGTTATCAACGACATTTACGGAAATGTGTGCTATACAAGCTTCACGGTATTTACGACCGATGAAGACGGAAATGTTTTCTTTACACCTGAGGAATAATAAAACAGCAAGCCGTATCAATTGCATATTTCTCTTTTGAAAAAATGCTGAGTGGAGAAACCTTATGACAAACCGAATCATTACAGATATTTCGGATTTCATTTTTGTATCCGAAAAACCTCGAAAGGTCGATGCAATCTTTCTGCCCTCACACCCCGAACAGCCCGAATATGCCGCCGAATTATACCGCAAAGGCTTGGCTGAATGGATCGTTCCGTCGGGAGGAGTAAGCGTTAAAGAGGAAAAATGGCACGGTGTCCGCTCAAAGGCGGAAATTTATAACGGTGATTATCAGTCCGACTGCGAGTTTTTTACAGATGTACTCCTAAAAAACGGCGTTTTGCCGACTGCAATCATCGAAGAAAGCAAATCGGGGCATACCCGTGATAATGCATTTTTCTCCCGTAAAGCCGTTGATGAAAAAGGCGTAACAATAAGAAGCGCAATAATTGTTTGCAAAGCCTTTCATGCCCGCCGTTGTTTAATGCTGTATCAAATGGCTTTTCCGAATGTTGATATGATAGTCTGCCCTGTACATTGCTATAACATTACCAAAGAAAACTGGTATACGACCGAAAGAGGCACGGAACGAGTGCTCGGTGAGCTTGCACGGTGCGGAAATCAGTTTGTCGGCGATTTCAAGACTTATCTTGATATGATATGA
>CAVJKI010000152.1:3507-5247 GCA_963649995.1 Sodaliphilus sp. | reverse complement strand
CCGTAGGAAAGGTATAGATTTTATGTTAGACACAATGAAAGGTCTTAAGCGCACTCATTATTGCGGCGAGGTCAAGGGGATAGGCAATGCGGTAACGGTTGCCGGATTTGTACAGAGAGTAAGAGATAAGGGCAGTCTTATGTTTGTTGACTTGCGTGACCGAACAGGTATTGTACAGCTGGTATTTGACGATACAACAGAGCCTGCCGTTTTTGAAAAGGCTAAGCAGATAAAGAGCGAATATGTTCTCATGGCGCAGGGACTTCTGCGTGAAAGAGAAAGCAAGAATAATGATATAAAAACAGGTAACGTTGAGATACTCGTTACAGACCTGCGTATTCTGTCAATGGCTCAGACAACACCGTTTGAGATAGTAAACGACACAAAGACAAATGAGGAGCTTCGTCTTAAATACCGTTATCTTGACCTGCGCAGAAAGAAGCTCCAGGATAACCTTATCATGCGTCACAGGATTGCTAAGACAGCCCGTGAGTATTTCTATGACAACGGTTTCCTTGAAATAGAAACACCCATGATGATGAAGTCCACCCCTGAGGGTGCAAGAGATTATCTTGTACCGTCAAGAGTTCACGAGGGCAAGTTCTATGCGCTTCCCCAGTCGCCCCAGATATACAAGCAGTTGCTTATGATTTCGGGCTTTGACCGTTATATCCAGCTTGCAAGATGCTTCAGAGATGAGGACCTGCGTGCGGACAGACAGCCCGAATTTACACAGATAGACCTTGAAATGTCATTCATGGACGTTGACGAGATACTTGAGCTTACAGAGGGCTTTGTTAAAAAGCTTATGAAGGACGTGCTTGACGTTGACATTACAACACCTCTCCCCAGACTGACATACAATGACGCTATGTCACGTTACGGCTCTGACAAGCCCGATACACGCTTCGGCATGGAGATACAGGATTTATCGGAAACTGTAAAGGACACGGAATTCTCGGTATTTTCTTCGGCTATCGCCGCAGGCGGCAGTGTAAGAGCAATTGTTGCAAAGAACGCCGCAGGTATTCTCACAAGAAAAGAAATCGACAAGCTGACCGAGTTCTCAAAGGGTATCGGTGCAAAGGGTCTTGCATATATCCGTTGGCATGACGATGCGCCTAACTGCTCGTTTGCAAAGTTCTTAAAAGAAGGCGAGCTTGACGCAATACTTTCACACCTCGGCTGCGAAAAGGGCGATGTAGTACTTATCGTAGCGGATAAGAACAAGGTAACGCTTCCCGTCCTCGGTGCACTGCGTCTTAAGGTCGGCAAGCAGATAGGCATAGTTCCCGACAGCGGATATAACTTCTTATGGATAACAGAGTTCCCGTTCTTTGAGTGGGACGATGAAACCGAGAGCTGGCTTGCTATGCACCACCCGTTCACAATGCCTATGGAAGAATGCCTCGAATACCTTGATACGGATAAGGGCAAGGTAAGAGCCAAGGCTTATGACCTTGTACTCAACGGCATTGAGCTTTGCAGCGGCTCTATCCGTATTACCGACCCTGAGCTTCAGGAGAGAATGTTCAGACTTCTCGGACTTACAGATAAGGAAATCGAAGAAAAGTTCGGATTCCTTGTTGACGCATACAAGTATGCCGCTCCTCCTCACGGCGGTCTCGGCATAGGTCTTGACAGACTTTCAATGCTCCTTTGCGGCGCAGAAAGCCTGCGTGATGTTGTAGCATTCCCGAAGGTAAAGGATGCAAGCGAGCTTATGTCGCAGTGTCCGTC
>CAVJKI010000152.1:0-3497 GCA_963649995.1 Sodaliphilus sp. | reverse complement strand
TGTCCGTCTGAGGTAGACGACAAACAGCTTGAGGAGCTTCATATAAGAACAGTTGTTTCAAATAAGGAATAACTGAAATTCAGCCCCGGAAAGCCTTAAGTCGCGACGTGAAAGAATACGAGGAAAGTAAATGAAAAAATCATCATCTGTCAAAGCAAAGAAAAACAACGGAATACAGAAAAATCTCAGACATTGTGTTGAGCTGGTATTCGGTCTGACTGCCGCAATGATAATGTTGCTTACTTACTTTACGGCAATAACAAATACGCTAAACAGTAAGAGAAGCATATTTATTGCTCAGACCTCGAAAAGCGCTTCGGATATGACGGCGTGGTTTGATACGCAGTGCTTTATGATAGATACCATGGCACAGGCTGTCGACAGCGGTAAGTATGACACCGACAATTTCGGTAAGGCTTATGATTTCCTTGTCGATATGCAGTCTGTTTCAGACGAGGTTTATGTATTCTATATAGGAAAGTCGGATAAATCATCTGTGTTTTCTGACGGTTGGGACGCCGCAGCAGAAAATTACGACCCCACCGACCGTGACTGGTACACAAAGGCGGTCGAGGCAAAGAAAGCGGTTGTTTCCGACCCTTATATTGACGCTAAAACAAAAGAGCTTGTAATAACGGTATCAAAGCCCATATTCCATGATGACGGAAATATCTCTGTTGTTGCGGCTGACATTTTCGTGACCTCGGTTATCAATATTGCAAAAGCTGATATAAGCGGCGGATATTATCCAATACTCATTGATGCGGCAGGTGATGTACTCGTTCACAGAAACGACGCATATCTTCCTTATGTTGACGAAGAAGAAAACGAGCATTATACCAAAGCGGCAGATTTAAGCTTTGCAAAAATTCTGGATGCCGAAAGCGATAAGACCTACAATGGGTCCGATGAAAACGGACAGGCTTCCATCTATGCAAAGGAAAACGTCGGAGAGTACGGCTGGACGATAATGTACGCACAGGATACATATTCATTCTACTTTGAAGAGATATGGCTTGTTGCGATATTCTTTGCTGTTCTTGTTGCTTTGATAGCTCTTAATACGGTTATACTCAACATTCAGATAAATCATAAGCTGAGGCCTCTTGATGAAATGAATAAGGCGGCAGACTCAATGAAAAACGGTCAGCTGTCATACAAGAGCGAATACCGTAAGAATGACGAGATAGGCTCAGCTTGTCTTGCTATTGAAGAAGCTAACGGAATGCTTAAAAGCTATGTTACCGATATTGATAAAAAGCTCGGTCTTATGGCTGACGGCAATTTCAATAATGATATTACGCTTGAGTATATCGGGGATTTTGCCGATATAAAGAAATCCATGATAAAGATTCAGGAGTCGCTTAAGGATACGCTGTCGCAGATCGAAACTGCGGCGGGTCAGGTATCGGAGGGTTCTGCACAGCTTGCGGCAGGCGCTCAGGAGCTTTCCGACGGTGCGGCTATGCAGGCAGGCGCTATAGATACTCTGTCGACTAACTGTGAGCTTGTATCGGATAAGGTAAGAACAACGGCAGACAACGCCAACCGTGCAAATGAGATAGTAACCCAGATGGGTGAAAAGGTAGATCTCTGCAACAGCAGTATGAACAAGCTGTCACGGGCTATGCAGGATATAGGCGAGAAATCGGGAGAGATCAAGAAGATAATCCAGACTGTCGAGGACATAGCGTTCCAGACGAATATACTTGCGCTCAATGCGGCTGTCGAGGCGGCAAGAGCGGGAGAAGCCGGAAAAGGCTTTGCGGTCGTAGCCGACGAGGTCAGAAACCTTGCAGGCAAAACTGCCGATGCGGCGGCACTCACATCTCAGCTTATCGAGCATACGGTCGAGGCGGTCGCTAACGGTGCAGAGCTTACAACAGATACCGCAGAAGCTATGGTAACGCTTGTTGACAGCGCAAACGAGGCTGTAAGTATCGTAAGTAGCATCACATCTGACGCTAACGCCGAAAGCGAGGAGCTTGCAAGGATTACAGACGGAGTAGATCAGATCGCAAACGTAATTCAGCGCAATACGGCTACTGCGGAAGAAAGCGCTGCTTCAAGCGAGAAACTCAGCGGACAGGCTGCTATACTGAAGTCGCTGACCGACAGATTTGAGCTTTGATAAATAAGTAACTTACAGGGAACGCATGAGAGATCATGCGTTCTTTTTTTATATTCTCCTGCATAGACTTTACTAAATAAAAAAGACAAGCCGAAAGGATATAAAAAATGATAGAAAGTAAAACAAACGAATATGACACTGCGATACGCCCGATAGAAAGAATTTTTCCAGGGCTTGCGTCCGTACCGATGGCACTAAAGCAGAACGCCGAGGAAATACGCATCAAGTGCGGTGCGCCGATAATAGTCCGTTGCGGTAAGGAAAACCATATTATGCAGATGACCGCTGACAGCGTGCTTATTTCCGAATGTGTAAGCTCGCTGTGTCAGAACTCGGTGTATACATACGAAAAGGATATTGCCAACGGCTTTATCACCCTGTACGGCGGTCACAGAGCAGGAATATGCGGTACTGCGGTATACGGACCTGACGGATTACAGGCAGTGAAAAATGTCAGCTCGGTGAATATCCGAATTGCAAGACAGCACTACGGTGCGGCAAAGCAGCTGTTGTCACTGTTTGATGATGACGCAAGCAGAGGACTTCTCATCATAGGTAAGCCGCTCAGCGGAAAAACCACCGTTCTGCGTGATTTGTGCAGAAATATAGGCGGCATATACAGAATATCGCTTATAGACGAACGGCACGAAATTGCCGCAGTGTATGACGGTAAACCCTGCCTTGATGTAGGGCTTATGACAGATGTATTCAGCGGTTATGCCAAATCCGACGGAATAATAAGGGCTGTTCAGTGTATGTCGCCGGATTATGTGGTTACTGACGAGCTTGGCGCTGACGCAAGCAGTATACAACAGCTTGTGCATTGCGGCACAGGATTGATAATGACCGCTCATGCAGGAGGTATTGACGAGGCATACGGCATTAGCGGTATCAGAAGGATTATCGACAGCGGAGCAATACAGCATATTGCACTGGTGCAGAATCATAGTATCACTGCCGTAAGGCAGTTGATAGTACCCGAAGCAAAGGCTGAGTGCTTTGTATGAACGGAATGATAAGCATTATCCTTTTCTCCCTGACTACACTCAGCGGTGCGGCGGCAGGCGCATATTTTTCGGGCAGACTGACCGAAAGGTGCGAATTGCTCAGCACTTATATCTCGCTTTTGCAAAGCATGATCACTTATATAAAATACAGCGGCTACAAGCTTGGCGAAATATTCAAAGCCGAACAGGAAAGCTCTTCTTGCTATATTTCGGACAAACTTCTTGAGGTATGCGAAAGCGGTGAGAATATAAGCGGCGAATGGGATATGTGCGTATCCAAAAGCGGATTTCTTAAAGCAGAGGACAGGCAGATATTGTCCGAGCTTGGCAGAACGCTCGGTAAAAGCAATGCACAGGGC
>CAVJKI010000151.1:4584-5253 GCA_963649995.1 Sodaliphilus sp. | reverse complement strand
GTACACCCTGCCTGTGTCGTCGGCACGGCATATAAGTCCTATAGAGGAGAAAAATTCTTCGGAATCGTCAATGTCACGGCTCAGATATGACAAAAGTTCTCTATCGCCGTCATAATCAGACTGCGAGATATTGATATTTGTCAGATTGCACCTGCCGTTGCCTGTTGAGAGAATTTTTTTACCGACTCTCGGTAATTTCTCAAGTATGGTTATATTGTTACATCCAAAGCGTGAAGCGGCGATTCCTGCCGTAAGACCTGATGCGCCGCCGCCTATGATTGCTATATTGGTATCAATTGTTTTCATTTTTGCTCCGTTCAAAGAAGTTAATTAAATTTATAATAGGTTAACATAGAAAGTATACCATATTATCATCAGGTAAGCAAGAGGTTTACCTTTAAGCAGACTATATGGGATTATCTGCTAAAAATACGGAGGATAAGAAAAATGGACGACAGAATAATGAGACTTATTATAGCGCTCGGAAAATTTTCGGCGCAACCGAGACAGTACAGAATTATGGAAGGGCTTAATGCAAGTGAAACGGGCGTGTTCTGGGCAATGACGCAGATCGTGGCAGAAAAGCCTGAAACAGAGCTTTTCGGACTCAGCGAGCTTAACAGCTATCTGAATTTCACTAGACCGAATCTTTCTCAGACGATCAACAAG
>CAVJKI010000151.1:2953-4574 GCA_963649995.1 Sodaliphilus sp. | reverse complement strand
TGAGGATAAAGGTTATGTCGAACGTGTTGTATTAAAAGACGACAGACGGGTAACCTATATTAAGCTTACCGAAAACGGCAGAGCTACTGCAAAAGCCAAGTATGATGAGATATTCAATCGTCTTGAAAATATTGCAAGGATACTCGGAGAGGATGACACAGATAAGCTTATAGAGCTTATTCTTCGGTTTGCTGATGCTTACGACAAGTCGGCTGAAGTTAAAAATAAGTGAAAGGAAGCATAACGTTTGTTTAAAATATTCGGGTATCTGAAAAACAGCATACCTCAGGTGATACTTATTATCGTCCTGCTTGTTATTCAGGCGTGGGGCGATCTTGCTTTGCCACAATACACCTCGGATATTGTCGACATCGGTATCCAGAACGGCGGTATTGAAGATGCGGCGGCAGGCGCACTGACGGTTGATGGTTACAATGCCGTAAAACTGTTCATGAACGATGAACAGAAAAATGTGCTTGAAAAGAGCTATACGCTTGCAAGTGCAGATAACGGCACAGATGAACAGAAAAATATGTATCCTGCTTCAAAAGAAAGCAGTGTATATTTTATAAATGACCTTAATTCCGATGAGAAGCTGGCTCTTATCGACGCTGTAGGAATACCTATGACTGCGGCAGAAATGATAAGAGAGCTTTCATTTGACGAGTTTAAATCAATTGCAGAAAAGCAGAATGTTTCATTGCCGTTCACATCATTTGAGCAAGCAGGACAGGCTCTCGGAATTGAAGAAGGTAAAGCAAATGCGTTGACGATCATTACCGCTCTTGCAGGTACGGGGGCGATGGGTGATACGGATATATCGACATCTATTGATAAAACAGCGGATATGCCGGGTACTATAACGGAGCAGTCGGCTGTACTTTTTGTAAAAAACGAATATTCATCTTTAGACGTTGATATGAACGCCTTACAGCAGAGCTATCTTTTATCAACCGGCGGCAAAATGCTTCTGATTGCGCTCCTGATGATGGCTGTATCTGTGACTGTAGGATATTTCGCCTCTATAACTGCGGCAAAGGTCGGCAGAGATTTAAGAGCAAAGGTATTTAAAAATATTGTCGGTTTTTCAAGTGCGGAAATAGACAAATTTTCTACTGCAAGTCTTATTACAAGAAGCACCAACGATATTCAGCAGATACAGATGGTTATTGTAATGCTTCTGAGAATGGTTATATATGCGCCTATACTCGGTATCGGCGGTGTATTCATGGTACTGACAACAGGTACGGGTATGGCGTGGATCATAGCTCTTGCGGTAATAGTTATCCTTGCTGTTGTTTTGGTGCTGATGAAAGTCGCTATGCCCAAGTTCAAGCTTATGCAGAAGCTTGTCGACAGGCTGAACCTCGTCGCAAGAGAAATCCTTACGGGCTTGCCTGTTATCCGTGCTTTCAGCCGTGAAAAATACGAGGAAGAACGATTTGATAGGGCTAATAAGGATCTGACCTCGACAATGCTGTTTACAAATCGAACAATGACATTTATGATGCCGCTCATGATGATAATAATGAATCTTATTACTGTTCTTATTATATGGGTAGGAGCAGGTCAGATTTCGGACGGCTCATTGCAGGTCGGTGATATGATGGCGTTTATAACG
>CAVJKI010000151.1:0-2943 GCA_963649995.1 Sodaliphilus sp. | reverse complement strand
AACGTACACTATGCAGATAGTAATGTCATTCCTTATGCTGACGATGATCTCAATTATGCTGCCGAGAGCCGCAGTTTCGGCGGAACGAATTAACGAAGTAATTACAGCTGAAAAGAGTATCACGGATAAGTCTGACGCAACGGTGTTTGATAAAACTTCGCTTAAAGGCAATGTTGCATTTGATCATGTATCATTCCGTTATCCTGATGCAGATGACGATGTGCTGACCGACATCAGTTTTACTGCAAATGCAGGTGAAACCACCGCTATAATAGGAAGTACGGGAAGCGGTAAATCAACACTTATTAATCTTATTCCGAGAGCGTTTGACGTAACAAACGGCAGGATTACAATTGACGGAACGGATATAAGAGATGTTACGCAACACTCTTTGCACGATATTATCGGTCTTATACCGCAGAAGGGCGTGCTGTTTTCAGGCACGATAGACAGTAATATCAAATTCGGTGCTGAAGACGCAGACGAGGAAACGGTAAGACTTGCCGCCGAGGTTTCGCAATCGGCTGAGTTCATTGAAAATAAACCGATGAAATACAACGAGCCTGTTTCACAGGGCGGAACAAATGTATCGGGCGGTCAGAAGCAACGTCTTGCCATTGCCCGTGCTATAGCTAAAAAGCCAAAGATATATCTGTTTGACGACAGCTTTTCCGCACTTGACTTCAAAACAGATGTCAAGCTGAGAAAAGCGCTTGCGGACAACATTCATGACTGCACCGTAATTATCGTTGCGCAGCGTATAAGCACTATTCTTAACGCTGATAAGATAGTTGTGCTTGACGAGGGCAGGGTTGCGGGTATCGGCACTCATGAAGAATTGATGCAAAGCTGTGACGTTTACAGACAGATCGCTTATTCACAGCTTTCCGAAAAGGATCTTGCGGCAATTGATAATGCAAAGGGGGGTTACAGGAAATGAGTAATTCTCGCAGAGGAGGTCCGGGCGCTCCCGTGGAAAAGGCAAAGGACTTCAAAGGCAGTATCACAAAGCTCGCAAAATACATGAGTGAATATAAGCTGTCGCTGATTTTTGTAGTGATATTTGCGATTGCGTCGACAGTGTTCAATATAATCGGTCCTAAGCTTATGGGTAATGCCACGACCGAAATTTTTAACGGAATAATCGCTAAAGTAAACGGTACGGGCGATATTAATTTTGATACGCTGGGTTTAATTCTTCTTTTACTTATAGGATTTTATCTTATCAGCAGTATCTGTTCATTTATTCAAGGCTGGCTGATGACGGGTGTTTCACAAAAGGTAAGCTACAAGCTCCGTAAAGAGCTTATAGCAAAGATCAACCGTTTACCTATGAATTATTTTGACCGCAGTACGCACGGTGAAGCACTTTCAAGGGTAACGAACGATGTCGATACGCTTGCCCAGAATCTTAATCAGAGCATAACACAGCTGGTTACTTCAATAACAACTATTATCGGCGTACTGGTAATGATGCTGTCGATAAGTCCGCTTATGACGCTTATTGCGATTCTGATTCTTCCCGTTTTGATGGCACTTGTACTGATCGTGGTGAAGATTTCTCAAAAATACTTCAAATCACAGCAGGAATATCTGGGCCACATAAACGGACAGGTAGAGGAAATATACGGCGGACATAATATTGTAAAGGCGTTCAACAGAGAAGAACGTGTTATAAGAGATTTTGATGAGGCTAACGATGTGCTTTACAAGTCGGCTTGGAAATCGCAGTTCTTCTCAGGAGTAATGATGCCGATAATGACTTTTGTCGGTAATCTCGGATATGTAGCTGTTGCCGTTGTCGGCGGATTGCTTGCGGCAAACGGTACTATAACGGTCGGTGATATACTGTCGTTTATCCAATATGTGAAGAATTTCACACAGCCTATAAATCAGCTTGCACAGGTATCAAGTATGCTCCAGTCAACTGCGGCAGCCGCAGAGCGTGTATTTGAATTCTTAGCTGAAAATGAGGAAGAACAAAATGCAAAGGAACACGCTATGGTTACCGATACATCGGGTAATACAAGAAATGTAACGACACTTGATATTACGGGTGATGTAACGTTTGAACACGTTTGCTTCGGCTACGATCCGTCAAAAATAATCATTAAGGATTTCAGTGCAAGTGTAAAGCAGGGACAGAAGATCGCTATTGTAGGTCCTACAGGCGCAGGTAAAACAACCATTGTTAAATTGCTTATGCGTTTTTACGAGCTTAACGGCGGCAGAATACTTGTTGACGGATATAACATCGCTGATTTTGACAGAAGCGAGCTGAGAGAGCTTTTCGGAATGGTCCTTCAGGATACATGGCTGTTCAAGGGAAGTATCATGGAAAATATCCGCTACGGTAAGCTTGATGCTACAGACGATGAGGTTATTGCCGCCGCAAAAGCCGCTCATGTTGACCATTTTATAAGAACGCTTCCGGGCGGATATGATATGGAGCTTAACGAAGAAGCTTCAAATGTATCGCAGGGTCAAAAACAGCTTCTGACTATCGCAAGAGCGATTCTTGCAAATAATAAGATATTGATTCTCGATGAAGCCACAAGCTCGGTTGATACCCGCACAGAAATACAAATCCAAAAGGCTATGGATAATCTGATGAAGGGCAGGACAAGCTTTATTATCGCACACCGCTTATCTACTATAAAAGATGCGGATCTGATACTTGTGCTTAAAGACGGTGATATTATCGAGCAAGGAAATCATGACGAGCTTATCGCAAAGAACGGCTTTTATGCTGAGCTTTATAATTCTCAGTTTGATAATTGAGTTACCGCACTATTTGCATAGTTTTTATGGATAACTTGCAAATTTGGCGTAAAAGTTATTGACAAGCACTGAAATAAGCTGTATAATAATATCAGCAAAGGCGCAGAACAGGAATGTTTTGTGCCTTTTTTATATTGTGTGGACAGCAGGAAGGTGCAAATA
>CAVJKI010000150.1:0-5275 GCA_963649995.1 Sodaliphilus sp. | reverse complement strand
TTTTATTTTATTTTTCTGTTTGGCTCTTGGTTTCCCCAACATTTATTATAGAGCCATTTTTTACAAAAACTTGCCAACACAACTGCCTTTCATTATCTCATCTGTTCTGTCCCTCAGCGGCAAAATTCAGCAGTTTATCCCATAATTCGTTGACATAATTTTGCACGGATGTTATAATAATATTTGCAAATTAATTTTATACTCTGCTTGATTCACGGCAGACTGTTTGATGAAGGAGAACGAATATGAAAACCTGTCCTAATTGCAACACACAGCTTGATGACAATGCGGCATTCTGCACAGCCTGCGGAACACAGTTCAGCAATGCACAGCCCCAGGGCGCTGTACCGCCTCAGCAGAATAATGTACCCCCTCAGGGTGCTTACGCAGCTGCTCCCGCTTATGATCCTTACGATCATACAGCAGAATTTGACCCCAAGGATATTTCCGACAACAAGGTTTTTGCTATGTTGGGCTATCTGCTCGGAACTATCGGTATAATTATTTCACTTCTTGCAAGCCACTCATCCAAATACACAATGTTCCATGTAAGACAAGCGTTGAAGTTTACGGTAGTAAACATACTTATGCTTATCTGTACCACAGTTCTTTTCTGGACAATTATAGTACCTGTCGCTTATGCCATAATGTCAACTGTATTGTGGGTAATAAAGATCGTCTGCTTTTTCCAGATCTGCTCAGGCAAGGCTAAAGAACCCGCTATTATAAGAAGCCTCGGCTTTTTAAGATAACCGTACATATCACATGATAAATAAGCTCCGTGTTTGGTTTTAAGCACGGAGCTTCAGTCTGTCGATAAACCTATATTTTAATAATATGGGGTGTTTGGTGTTGCTTGCTCTGTTGGTTTTGCGTCGTGCAAAACTTTTGGCAAGCAACCAAAGCATCCTTGCTTTGGGCGAAGCCCCAAGCGGGGTGAGGGCGGCAGCCCCACACTCAGCCCCGGCACGGATGCCGGGCGTGTATGCCACAAGGCTTTGCAGGACGCAAAGCCAGCCAAGCATACACAGCCTTTCACCAAGGGGAAAGGGGTTTTAGGCAAAGATGCCGAAACAAGGACACACCGAGCTTTGCATGATGCAAAGCCATCAGAGTGTCCTGAAGGGGATAGGGCTAGGGAAACTACTCTATTTTTTTAAAAACAGACTTTTTCTACAAGCTGTAAGTTCATGGGATAATTATTCGTAAAGGAAAAAACACATGACTATTCGGGATAAAGCATTGTATGACACAGCGCTGTCCTATGCGGCTGAAATGCACAGCGGACAAAAGCGAAAGGGCGGCGAGCCGTATATCGTCCACCCGATAGCTGTCGCAGAAATGCTGCTTGAAAAGGGATACGGCATAGCTTATGCCGTATCCGCACTGTTTCATGATTTACTTGAGGATACCGATGCCGATGAAAAAACGATCGAAGAAATAGGCGGCAAAGAGGTGCTGACAGCGGTAAAGCTTCTTACCAAGCCGAAAAACTATGTTATGAGCGAGTACACCTCAGGGATTGAAGCAAACCCCATTGCTTATGCGGTAAAGGGCGCAGACAGACTGGATAACCTGCGCAGTGCATATATAGCCGATGATGATTTCAAACGCAGATACATCATCGAAACTCAGGATTGGTATCTTGATTATTTGCCGGAAATTCCGTCGGAAGTAATCAGACTTGCAAGAACGATGAAAGCTCCGCCGAATATTTCAAGGGCGGAGGCAAAGGCAAAGCTTTAACAGAACAAAACAGGAGGTTTTTTATGTTCATTCCAAATGATAATCGTTATGAGAAAATGGTATATAACAGGCTCGGTAACAGCGGACTTAAGGTTCCCGCCGTTTCACTCGGACTGTGGCAGAATTTCGGCTTTGGCTCGGATTTTGCAACTGCCGAAAGCATGGTGCATACAGCGTTTAATCTGGGTATCACGCATTTTGATCTTGCCAACAACTACGGACACCCGTATAACGGCAGTGCCGAAGAAAATTTCGGTAAAATTCTTGACCGCGGAATGAGAGAGTACAGAGATGAAATGTGCATTTCCACAAAGGCGGGCTATGAAATGTGGCAGGGACCTTACGGTGATAAAAACGGCTCAAGAAAATATCTTACAGCGTCGCTCGATCAGAGCCTTAAGCGTATGAAGCTGGATTATGTGGATATTTTTTATCATCACATTTTCGACCCCGATACTCCTCTTGAAGAAACTGCTCTTGCGCTTGATAATGCCGTAAGACAGGGTAAAGCTTTATATGTCGGAATATCAAATTACAACAAGAAGCAGACAGCAGAAATTCAGAAGATTTTCAGCGAATTACGCACGCCTTTTGTTGTAAATCAACCGTCATATTCTATGCTCAACCGTTGGGTCGAGCGTGACGGTCTTGATGAATACTGCCTTGGCAATAACCTTAGCCTTGCCGTATTTTCACCGCTGTATCAGGGCTTGCTCACCGACAGGTATCTGTACGGCGTACCGCAGGATTCAAGAATAGGCAAGGGTGCAACATGGATAGCCAATGAGCTGAACGATGAAATGCTGGATCGCCTTAATAAACTGAACGACATAGCGCTGGGCAGATGTCAGAAGCTTTCGCAGATGGCGCTGTCATGGGTGCTTCACAATAAGGCGGTAGCAACCGTGCTTATCGGCGCAAGCCGCCCGTCCCAGATAGTTGAAAACGCAGAGTGCATAAATAAGCTTGAATTTACTGAGGAAGAGATAAACGCAATAGAAAACGTACTTAAATAAAAAGGAAGCGGAGAAACCATGACATAATATTGAAAAATTCGCTCTATTGTGCTATACTTTTGGTGGTTGGTTGTATTCATGTATAGGTGGACTATTTTTATGACTTACAATTATAACAGGTTATGGAAACTGTTGATTGATAAAGGCATTATGAAAACCGAATTCAACAAGACAGCGGGCATCAACACAAGCATACTTGAAAAAAAGAGGCAAGAATGAAATTTGTCTATTGACATGCTGACGCAAATTGTCGTTGTTATGGAAAGCGGGCTTGATGATATTATACAGTTTACTGCGGATATAGAAAGTGAGAGCGAATAAATGGCTTTAACACATATTGATTGTTTTTCCGGCCCCGGCGGCATCTGCACAGGTTTTCATGCGGCGGGTATCAATACCCTAGTTGCTATCGAACATATTAAAAGCTGTATAGATACATATTCTGCAAATCACCCGGAAGTACACATTATTCATTCTGATATTAGAGAAGTTACAGCAGAACAGATTTTGCCGTATATTCCCGATGATGGCGTGGACATTGTTTCATCAGGTATGCCGTGTGAAACTTTTTCAACGGCTGGCAACACATCACGTTCGTTTTATGATGACAGACAATTTCTGTTCCGCGAGGGAATACGCATTGCGCAAATAGCAAAAGCAAAAATGATATTGTTTGAAAATGTCCCAGCAATAACAACAAAAACAGTTGAAAAAGGAGCAAAAGAACTAATCGTAGATACGTTAAAATGCGAGCTTATTGCGGCGGGCTATAAAAACTATATTGAAGTAGTTTTGAATGCAACAAATTATGGAGTACCTCAACGCAGAAATCGTTTCTTTATTCTTGCAGCCAAAACAAAGGACTTGGAACTTTCACCGCCAGTGCCGACACACGCTAAAGAGATAACGGTATCAGAAGCACTTGCAGGTTTACCAAATGTTATACCAAATACCAAAGTCGAAGGGAAAGTGTACACTAGAGATAGTTCTGCTTTTTCGGAACTAATGCGTGATAATGAGTTTTGGAAGTTGGGTAAAGGCATAAATAGCAAAATTACATACCAAACCCCTATGAAACATCGTGCTTGTACACTTGAACGGTTTGCATTGCTACAACAAGGCGAAAGCCTAAAGGACTTATTTGAAAGATATGTTGGGGAAGAAAGAGAAGCGTTACAAGCAACGCGAGTTTTACCTAAAAAAATGTTCATCAAGCGAAATTACCGTCTTAACCCCAACGAAGCTTCACCAACTGTTACAAGCCATTGTTTGGATGAGTTTGTACACCCAACGTATGACAGAGCTTTAACTGTGAGGGAATGTGCAAGGCTACAATCTTTTCCTGATTGTTATGACTTTGCGGGAGGACCCTTTATCATTCCGCATATTGAAAGGACCATTCAAGACAAATACGAACAAATAGGGGACGCTGTGCCTCCTTTACTTGCGTATGCATGGGGAAAGAAAATAATTGATATTTTAAGAGGTGAAATCAAATGACAATTTCTCACATTCGTGACTATTGCGGACAGATTTATGCTGATACTTATATTCAAGAAAGACAGAGGATTGAAAGCGAAATTCTTGCAGGTTCAAGAACAGGGCTTATTCCTGTTTCAAAAGAGAGTGAAATAGAAACTGCATCACAAAAAGAAGCAATCAAAAAAGCGACTATTGAGGGTATTAAGCGTTTTCCTGACATTGAAGCGGCTACAATATGGTGAGCTGTATATGAAACTCATGTACACAGAAAAAGCGGCATAAACGATGCTGATACTATCTCAAAAGTTATCAGCGCAGACCAAAGCTGGAAGAAGTCCAGTGGACACGCATTTGAAGAAATGATAAAGATTTTAGGCACGGCTGCTTTACATGATAGCGGTATTGATATTTTGTTGCAGCGTGACTTAAATACGCTTATTAAGGCGCATGAACTAAGCATTGAGCCGCGAGATATAAGCTGGTTAAAAGAGCAGATAAAAGCAAGCATTTTTGATCTTTATGCAGTTGTTCGCACACCAGACGGGAAGCAGTTTTGCTATGGCTGTATTCAGAGTAAAACAAGTGTGCGTGACCGCGTTACAAGAGATAGAGAACCGTCAATGCAAGCGATGCAATCGTTCTTTTGGAGTACGATAATTGTACTTGATGGCGATTTTCTTAAAATGCCAAAATTCATTTCTATGGTTAATGGTGGAACCACTGAACATATTGAAAACGGCTGGCATGGTATGTATGTCTTTTCTGAACAATATTCAAAAGACAGAATATATTCCATTGACCTAAATTTCAAGAACTTCAAGGAACACGCTATTACAGCGGCGAACTACGGGCTAACACAAAGGCAGTGGTTTAATGGGCAATGGCGGGCAGATAACAACCGCAAATAAACAAAACGGCAGACCTCTTATACGGTCTGCCGTTTTGCTATTCTGCTGAAGAACGGATTTTCGCTTGCGCAGCCATTTATTATTAAAGCAGTATAATGAAATATATTGAAACCATGCTAATCA
>CAVJKI010000149.1:0-5283 GCA_963649995.1 Sodaliphilus sp. | reverse complement strand
GGACCGAATGCAATGCGTACAAATTCCTGACAAGAGCAGAACGAAATACCCTTACAGCCCTTGCCGCTTTATGCGGTAAAACGGGCTTGGTTCTTCGTGTCTGCAATGCAGGAATGTATTGCTTTCGGTCTTGTATTATACCCTTTTTGCCGTGTGTCATCTGACGGGAATCGGGATAAAAAGCCGTGGGAGTGTATATTCCTGCGGCTTTTTTGATACAGAAAGGGGTATGATATTATGTCTATAATCAGTGTAAACAATTTAACCTATTACTATGACGGCTGTGATGAAGCCGTGTATGAGAATGTGTCATTCACGCTTGACACAACGTGGAAAACGGGGCTTATCGGCAGAAACGGCAGGGGTAAGACCACTTTGCTGAAGCTTCTGACGGGAGAGCTTGACAACGGTGGTGCGGTCAGTACAAAGGCGGAGTTCCTGTACTTCCCGTTTGAGGTAGAAGAAAAGGGCATGACTGGCAGTGAGCTTATCGAGATGATATGTCCAAGCGCCGAGGAATGGGAAGTGATCCGTGAGCTGTCGTATATGGGAACGGAGTGCGACATTCTGTACAGACCGTTTTACACGCTGTCGGGCGGCGAACAGACAAGGCTTCTGCTGTGTCTGCTGTTTTTGCGTGACAACGCTTTCCTGCTGATAGATGAGCCTACCAACTGTCTTGACCTTGACGCAAGGGAGATGATCGGGGAGTATCTTAATAAAAAGAGCGGATTTATACTTGTGTCGCACGACAGAGATCTGCTCGACAAATGCACCGATCACATACTGTCGCTTAACCGCAGTGATACCGAGGTAATAAGCGGGAACTACAGCGTGTGGAAAGAGAATTTTGACAGAAAAGAAGCTAATGAGCTTATGCGTGACAGGAAGCTGAAAAGTGAGATAGGACATCTGAAAGCCGCCGCAGAGCGCAGTAAGAAATGGGCTGACACGGCGGAAAGCAGAAAGATAGGGATAGATCCGACAAAAACGGAAAAATCGCTTGACAGGAGAGCCGTTCAGGGGGCAAAGGCAAAAGCTATGATGAAACGTATGAAGGAGGTGGAAAACCGCAGACAGACAGCAATAGACGAAAAATCGGAGCTACTGAAAAACCGTGAATACATTGATACGCTGAAAATACCGTCATTAAAGGCGAAATCGGCAACGGTGCTTTCAGTGCAGAATCTTGTGCCGTATTATGACGACAATGCTTTATACGAGCCTGTTTCATTTACGCTGTCTTGCGGGGAAAGGCTGTGTCTGTCTGGCAAAAACGGCTGTGGAAAATCGACGATACTTAAAATAATCGCTGGGGCGGATATAAACTACAGCGGAAGTATATCAAAAGCGCCGGGACTTAAAATATCGGTACTGCCGCAGGATACGGCAGGGCTTTTCGGAACGCTTGACGAATTTTCGGAGCGGCTCGGTGTTGATGCTGAGCTTGTCCGTGCGATACTTGCAAAGCTCGGATTTTCACGCAAGGAGCTTATAAGCCGAACGGAAAACCTCAGTGCAGGACAGAAAAAGAAGGTGCTTATAGCAGGCAGTCTGGCTACGCCTGCTAACCTATATATGGGACGAGCCGTTGAACTTTGTGGATATTATTTCAAGAATACAGCTTGAGCGGCTACTGGGTGCGAATACGCCGACAATGCTTCTTGCGGAGCATGACAGATATTTCTGCGAGAATACGGGGACTAAGAGGCTGTATATAACAAAAGGATAGGTATATAAGTAACGGCTTGCAAAAGCAAGCCGTTACACATTTTACAAACTCTTTAATTTCTCTTGGTGATTTATTTTCGGTTGCGGTGGTACAATCTGTTTGTACACAAGAGGTATAAACGAACATTTGAAAGGACATCATCATGAGAAACATGAAAACAGGAAAGAAAGTAATGGCAGGCGCTCTTGCCGCTATTATGGTATCAAGTGCGGCTATGACAGCTTATGCCGCCACAGAACACTGGAACGACGGCTCACAGGGAGCAACCACAGAATGGACACAGTGGAAAACAGACTGGGAAACGGTAAAGAACGATTATGAGAAGGTTTCCGTAAACCTCGGCGCAGACGAAACACAGCTCGGCTTTGCATGGTACTCAAGGACTGTAGAACAGCCTAAGATAAGAATTGCAAAGACTGAGGACATGAAAGACGCCGCAGAGTTTACCGGCACACAGGTTTCAATAGACATTGCGGCTCTTGACGGCTACTACTCAAACAAGGTAACGGTAAAGGAGCTTGAAAAGGAAACTCAGTACTACTATCAGGTATTCAAAAACGGCGAATGGCAGAAAGCCGAGAGCATAAAGACAGGCGACCCCGATTCATTCTCCTTCCTTTATGTAGGCGACCCGCAGATCGGTGCTTGCAAGAATCAGGTAAGCAGTGAAAACGAAACAATGAAGAATGAGATCGCCGCAAGAAACGACGCTTTCAACTGGAACAAGACGCTGAATAACGCTATGACGGCTCACCCTGAGGTAAGCTTCATGCTCAGTGCAGGCGACCAGGTAAACGCCGCAGACAGAGAGTATGAATACGCAGGCTACCTCAGTGCTTCCGCTCTTACATCGCTTCCCGTATCTACTACGATCGGTAACCACGACAGCGGCTCTTACCAGTATTCATATCACTTCAACACACCTAACTCCTTTGATTTGAACGATACGACCTATGCGCTCGGTCACACAAAGGCAGGTACTGATTACTACTATACATACGGCGACGCACTGTTTATTATAATCGACACAAACAACTACAACTGTGCTACACACAGAAATGTAATTGAAAAGGCTGTAAAAGAAAACGAGGACAAGAAGTGGAGAATCGTAATGTTCCACCAGGATATTTACGGCTCAGGTCTTGACCACTCGGATTCAGACGGTATCATCTTAAGAACACAGCTTACTCCCATCTTTGACGAATTTGATATTGACGTAGCTTTACAGGGCCACGACCACACCTATTCAAGAAGCTATCAGTTAAGCGGCGACGGCAAGGAACATACAGCATTCGACAAGAGCAATGCTTACGGCGAGGATTACCTTGTTCAGAACAACTGCTATACTATAAATTCCGACCTTGTAACAGGTACAATAGTTGACCCCAAGGGTACGGTATACATGGAGGCTAACTCATCAACAGGTTCAAAATTCTATGAGCTTATCCCCGCTCAGCAGGACTACATAGCTGAAAGAAGCCAGACCTGGACACCCAGCTACTCGGTTATCAATATGACTGAAACAGCGCTCACAATAACAACCTATGACGCTGATACAAACGAAGTTCTCGAAGGCTCATCTGCTTACACCATTGTAAAGAAGGCAGACAGCACAGCTCTTGCCGAGGCAGTTGAAGCCGCTAAGAAAAAGCTTGAGGACGGACAGTACACAGATGAAAGCGTTGCGAATGTCAACGAGGCTATCAAGAACGCCGAAGCAGTTATCGCAGATGATCAGTCAACCAGCGACAAGATCGCAGAAGCTACAGCATATCTCAACGAGGCAGTAGCCGCACTTGAAGTAAAACCTGAAAAGCCCGCTGATGACGATACAAGCTCGGATGATGTAAGCAAGCCCGATGACACAAGCTCAGACGATGTAAGCAAACCCGATGATACAAGCTCGGATGACATGAGCACACCCGATGATACAAGCAAGCCTGACAGCAATATTGACGCCAACCCCAACACAGGTAACTTAGTATCGGTTGCTCCGTTTGCCGCTCTTACAGCACTCAGCACGATAGCTCTTGAAGGCTTGGTAATTCCTGAGTACATCAAGAATAAGAAATCTTCCAAGTAAACACTTAAAAATATGGCGGAAATCCCCACTGTAAAATGCAGTGGGGATAACCGTATTCGGAAAGAAAAGAAAAATATGAATAAGCTGAATTTAACAAAAGGAAAAATAACAGGATATATAATTGCAGTTGTTGTCACGGCAATATGCGCAGTGCTTACTGTAATGCTCAACTCATTTGACAAGGTAGAGCTTGTATCTACCTATAACAGAACGTTTGAAAAAGCAACCGTAGTAAAGGTCACAAAGGATAATCTTCAGGAGGACGGCGAACGTTACGGCAACCAGGAGGTTGTTCTCAGAATGAAAACCGGAAGCTATTCCGGGCAGGACGTAAGTGCGATAAGCCCTAACGGCAATCTGTTCGGTGCGCCGTGTACGGTCGGTCTTGATGTTATAGCGATAGTAAGCGCAAACAACAGCGGCGACCCCGTTGTCACAGTTTACAGCCGTGACAGAGAATATGTCGTTTATGTGTTCGTTGCACTGTTCATACTTATGCTGTGGCTTGTGGGCGGCAGGAAGGGGCTTAAATCAGCCGCCTGTCTTGCGCTCACCTTTGTGCTTACCTTATTTGTATATTTCCCGCTTGTCTACAGAGGTTTTTCTCCGTTCTGGGCGGCGGCGCTCATTTGCGTTGCCTCAACAGTCATAACGATATTCTTTGTTGCGGGGGCTAATGTCAAGTCGGTGAGTGCGATTGCAGGAACGGCTTTCGGCGTACTGGTGGCAGGTGTGCTTGCACTGGCGTTCGGTCAGCTTGCGGGAATAAGCGGCTACAATGTATCGGAGGTCGAAAGCCTGCTGTTTATCGGGCAGAATATACCGATAGATATTGGCGGTCTTCTGTTCTCAGGTATTCTTATCTCAACCTTAGGCGCAGTCATGGACGTGGGAATGTCGCTTGCTTCAACCATTGACGAAATACACGAAAGAAAGCCTGAGCTGAGTGTATCGGAGCTTTTCAAAAGCGGTATAAATGTCGGCAGGGATATGATGGGTACAATGTCGAACACGCTGATACTTGCTTTCGTCGGCGGCTCAATAGTCACGCTGATGATCGATTACTGCTACGACCTTTCGTATTATCAGCTTATAAACTCGAACAATATCTGCATAGAGATAATGCAGGGGTTATCGGGAACTATCGGTATTGTGCTGACGGTGCCGTTTACGTCGTTGCTTGCGTCGGTGATGATAAAAAAGTATCATAAAGAGAAAGAGCAGGCGGGAGAGAGCGGTATAAGCGAATAGGAAGATAAAAGCCACAGAGAGCGTTTCTCTGTGGCTTTCAGGTTATAGAAAACATCTTTTGTTTGATGCACTTCTGTTGCATCATCTAGTATTTATCTATGGTAACAAGCTACCGATAATGCTTTTCGTCGGATAGCGCTTCTCGGGTTCGCTATTCCAATTAATACACACGTCAATATGGACGAGGAAGACGACCAAAGGGAACAAGGAGAGGGGC
>CAVJKI010000148.1:0-5344 GCA_963649995.1 Sodaliphilus sp. | reverse complement strand
ACCCATACCGAAAAGCTGTCTTGCATTGATAATGCCGATACCTCTCAGCTCCATAAAGTGACGGATATTGTCGGGCGAGCTGCCGACAAGTGTAATGTTCGATGCTTTTCTTATTTCGACCGCATCATCGGCAACCAGTCTGTGTCCGCGCTTTACAAGCTCGATAGCGGTTTCGCTCTTACCTACGCCGCTCTCGCCGAGGATAAGCATACCCTCGCCGTATACTTCGATAAGTACACCGTGACGGGTAATTCTCGGGGCAAGCTGTAAGCTTAAATAAGCAACCAGCTTTGATGTAAAGGTCGAGGTGCTTTCTTCACTTCTTAAAAGCGGAATATTCAGCTCCTTAGCAAGATCACGCATTTCGGGCATAATATCCATGCCTCTTGAAACTACTACTGCAGCGGGCTGTTCACTGAAAAATTTCTTTATTCTCTGAGTTCTTATTTCCGCTCCGCACTGTTCAAGGTATGCGGTTTCAGCTTTGCCTATTATCTGTATTCTTCCTTTGTCGAAATATTCATAAAAGCCTGCAAGCTGAAGTCCGGGACGGTTTACATCAATATTTGAAATAAATATCTTCGCAGGATCATGCGGTGTGTGGATAACCTCAAGCTTGCACTCGTCGATTATCGCCTGTAATGATACGGTAAATTCCTGTGCCATACTTTTTTCATTTCCTCTTTCTGCATAAAGCTGTACTGCGGGCATATCTGCCCTATCTTAATAATTATACTACATCGGCGGGAGTAATGCAAGAGAGAATTGCGGATAAGTAAAAACAAGCGGTATAAGGCTAAAAATCGGGGAGCGACGGGTATTTCCGTCACTCCCTTTTTAAAGTTATTTATTTATCTTTACCTCGTTCACAAGCTCTTTTCCGTCAAAGAAGGCATCAAGGTTTTCAAGCGTTGTCACGGCAATGTTGCGAAGCGCCTCACGGGTCAGAAAAGCCTGATGAGATGTCAGAAGCACATTCGGGCGGGAAATAAGCAGTGCCAGCACATCGTCCTTTATGATCGTGTCGGACATATCCTCAAAGAAGAAATCGCCTTCTTCCTCATAGACATCAAGTCCTGCACCCCTTATCGTGCCGTTGTTCAATGCGTCAAGCAGTGCGGTGCTGTCTATAAGCGCACCTCTTGACGTATTGATGATAAATACGTCCTTTTTCATCTTTGAAAAAGCGTTTTTGTCCAGCATACGTCTGTTCTGCTCGGTCAGCGGGCAGTGCAGTGAAATCACATCGCTTTCGGCGTACAGGGTGTCAAGGTCGGTATAGGTGAAATCCGCATCTTTCACGGGATACGGATCATAAGCTAAAACATTCATGCCGAAGCCATGGCAAATATCTATAAATGCTCTGCCTATCTTACCTGTGCCGATAACGCCCGCTGTCTTTCCGTGCAGGTCAAATCCCGTAAAGCCCGCAATATTGAAGTTGAAATCTCGCACACGGATATATGCTCTGTGGATTTTTCTGTTGAGCGACAGCAAAAGAGCCATTGCGTGTTCCGCTACCGCATAAGGCGAATAGGCAGGCACACGGACTATCTTTATTCTTCCCTGCACCGCTTTCAGATCAATATTACTGTAGCCTGCGCTTCTCATCGCTATTATCTTCGTTCCGCCGCCGCACAAGGTGTCGATTGTTTGCTTGTCAATAACATCGTTGACAAATGCGCATACTGCTTCGCACCCCTTTGCCATGACCGCCGTGCGGTAATTAAGCTTTGACTCAATGTAGATTATCTCGTATTTATTGTTTTTGGCATCGTTTACGCTGTCAAAGGACGCTTTGTCATACGATTTTGTATCAAAAAATGCTATCTTTTTCATAAGCTAAGATAAAATGCTGTCGTCCTTTCGTTGAAAATAACCCTGAGGTCTGCGGCACACGGGACAGTATTCAGGCGGCGTTGCACCGCAGTGGATATAACCGCAGTTGCGGCACAGCCACACGGTTTCTCCGTCTGCGGTACGGATACCTCCGTTCGACAGCTTCTGCGCAAACAGATTAAACCTGCTTTCATGATCCTTTTCGATCTTACCTACCTGCTCAAACAGGTCGGCTATATTATCAAGTCCCTCCTGTCTTGCGGTTTCGGCGTATTCCTTATACATCTGCGTCCACTCGTAATTTTCGCCGTGCGCCGCTCTTTCAAGTGCTTCGGCGCTTTTAGGGATACCTCCGAAAATAAGCCCGAACCATATTTCTGCGTGCGCTCTTTCGTTCTTCGCCGTTGTGCGGAATACCTGTGATATTTCCTCGTCGCCGTCCGACTTAGCCTTGTCGGCATATATTTCATAACGTACCATTGCCGCCGACTCGTTTGCAAAGGCGGTCTTTAAATTTTCAAGCGTTTTCGATTCCGATAATTGCATAAAAAATCTCCTTTCCTTAAGCTACATTTATTGTAACCGAAGAAAAGGAGAATATTTATTTTTCGGGAAATGTTTTCGTATCGGCTACTGCCGATTTTTGTTATTTTCTGATAAACAATACACCGAGGGTGTTCGGTCCGCAGTGACTGCAAACCGTACAGCCTGCCTCGGTTTCGAGTATTTCCTCAAACTTTCCGAGCTTCTTTACGGCTTTGTGCGCTATATCGATAATTTCCTTATCACTGGGCGAATGAGTGATGAATATACGCTTATAATCAATATCATCTCTGTCCGAAAGGCGTTCCGTAATGTACTTTTCAATGCAGGCGGCATATTTACCTCTGTACTTTTTGCCGACACCCATTTTTCCGTCCTTGACCTCAATGCAGGGACGAAGCGAGAGCAGATTTGCACCGAGTGCCGCCAGAGTCGAACATCTTCCGCCTTTTCTGAGGTAGTCGAGCTTTTCAATTACAAAGCTTGCTTCGACCTTTGACGTAAGCTCATTCATAGCCTTTACTATATCCTCGGGCTTTTCTCCTGCCTGAGCCATTTCAGCCGCACGCAGAACGATATGGCCGCTTCCCGTTGACAAATTGCGGCTGTCGATTACATACACATTATCAAAATTTTCTGCGGCGATACAAGAATTCTGATAACAGCTTGAAAAATCTGCGCTTATATCAACATGGATAACTGCGTCGTATTCACTGCTGAGCGGTGTAAATGCTTCAATATAATCCGCAACATTTACTGCGGCGGTAGAGGTCAGCGCTCCGCCTGCCTTTACATGGTCAAAAATGTCCTTGGGCGTGATTTCAAGACCGTCCTTGTAAGATTTTCCGTCCTTGACAATATAAAGCGGAAGAATCGTAATATTGTACTTTTCGACAAGCTCCTTTGATAAATCACAAGTGCTGTCAGCTGTAATTTTGATATTCATAGATAGTTCCTTTCAACAAAACGAATTTTATAAATTATAGCATATATTGTCTGAAACGGCAATAGTTTTTTGACAAACAGACGTAAATTTATTATTTTTTCATAAAAAACTTGACCTCAAAATGCAAATATGGTATAATTACCCTAATATTTTTCGGAGGTAATTTTCATACAATACGAAATAAAGGGTACTCCCTTACCTGTAGTTATATGCAACGTAGACGCAGGCGAATCGATCTATACCGAAAAGGGCGGAATGAGCTGGATGACACCGAATATGCAGATGTCGACCAACGCAGGCGGCAGCTTCGGTAAAGCGATGTCGAGAATGTTCTCAGGCGAATCCATGTTTCAGAACATCTATACAGCGCAGGGCGCACCGGGACAGATAGCGTTCGCTTCAAGCTTCCCCGGTGAAATACTTGCGTTCCATGTCGCACAGGGCGGAATTATAGCACAGAAATCCGCATTTCTTGCCGCAGAGATGAGCGTGAACATGAGCATACATTTCCAGCGTAAGTTCGGAAGCGGATTGTTCGGCGGTGAGGGCTTTATCATGCAGAAGTTTGAGGGCAGCGGTATGGTTTTCCTTGAAATTGACGGCTCGGTCATTACATACGATCTTCAGGCAGGGCAGTCAATGCTCCTTGACACAGGCCATCTTGCCGCAATGACGGCAGGCGTTTCCATTGACATAGAAAGCGTAAAGGGCATAGGCAACAAGCTGTTCGGAGGAGAAGGCTTCTTCAACACAAAGGTAACTGGTCCGGGCAGAATATGGCTTCAGACAATGCCTGCATCGGCTGTCGCATCGGCTATCAGTCCGTTTATCAGCACCTCAAATTAATTTTTTCATGAAGATATAAAAGGTCGTCGGAATCACAACCGACAACCTTTTAATTATATCAGAAATTAATTACTCCCAGATGCTCAAGCAAAATCTTCGTACCGATAAGTATTAATATTGCACCTCCGACAAGTTCCGCCTTGGATTTGTATTTCGTACCGAATACGTTGCCGACCTTTAATCCTATAGCAGACAGAATGAACGTTGTAGCACCGATAAACAGCACAGCCGCCACAATATTAACATCAGGCAGAAGCGCAAAGGTAATACCTACGGCAAGAGCGTCAATGCTGGTTGCTATTGCTAAAAGCAGCATAGTCTTAAAGCTGAATGACGCATCAAGCTTCTCCTCGTCCTTTGACAGCGCCTCTCTTATCATATTACCGCCTATGAGGCACAGCAGTACAAATGCTATCCAGTGGTCAACCGCAGTGATGTACTTTTCAAATGTCGAACCCAGTAAATAGCCGATAGTAGGCATTATCGCCTGAAATCCGCCAAACCAAGCACCTATTATAAAATAGTGCTTTACCTTAAGCTGTCGCTCGGACAGCCCCTTACAGACGCTCACCGCAAAAGCATCCATAGAAAGTCCGACTGCGATAAGGAATAATTCTAACAGTCCCAGTCCCATAATTTGTCCTCCGAATTTAATATATGCGGGAGCTTATCCGAAAATTCGCAATAAAAAAAGACCTAAGTACAGCTATGCTGTACTCAAGTCTCAACATTTAAGACAAACCAGACAGATAAAACTCTGTCAGCGTGTTGACTTGCCACGATATTTCGCCGTCTACTCCCTCAAGATATGGGTATTATATCATGGGTCAAAGCAAAAGTCAAGCATTATTTTCACACTTCGCCGACAATACCCGCTATGCCGTCACAGCAGAGCTTTCCGAGCGTCTGGGAAACCTTATCTATATCCGTACTTCGGTCGCTGTTGAACCAGCGGTGATATACCACAAGCATACCCGATAATACAAAATCGGTCATAATAGTAACAGTTGATTCATCAATATCCATCTGACTGGCAAATGCGTTTCTTACGCACTTGTCAAGCTTTCCGTCCTTGTTTACAAAGAGATTTGCGCTTGATGTTGCTTTCATAAGATAGCCGTAAAATTCAAGATTGTCATTCAGCTTTTCTGTAAGCCTTGAAAACAGCAC
>CAVJKI010000147.1:0-5369 GCA_963649995.1 Sodaliphilus sp. | reverse complement strand
ATATTTAATGTCTTTGCATTTATTTTCTGCTTCCTGCTTATATTGATGAAAGCTCCGATAGAAAATCCCAATAAACCTATATGTAAATCTAAGCAAAAAAAGCACAAAATTATTGCATTTATACTGCTCGGTATTTTAGAATGTATATCTGTAGTTATTATAAATCAGTATACATATTCCATGAGCATCTCATTGGCACTGTTCTCTGTTTCAGTTGCTATGACGATAAAATCACATTAAAGAAAGGAGGATTTGACACACATGAAAACAAAAATAACTGAATTATTAGCAAAAGTCGGAATGAATGCTGCAAAAAAAGCTGCAGGTACAGCTTCACAATTTGGCTATCATCAGGCAAAAGAACCTCAGATGCCGAAACAGAAGAAGTGATGTTATTTTGGTTTACAAACCTTACTGTGATTAATGTTATATTACATGGTTTGTAAACCAAAATTTTTTCTGTTACGCAGAGAAGACAATCAGCTGAAATAAGAACGCTGATAAAAACAAGATTTTGACAGCATAAGGCTGTCACGGAAAGCTCATTTTGAGCGGAAAGAAAATTTGTTGTGAAAAAAATAGTAAAACGAATAGCTGCTATAGCAGTCATTTCTTCAACTGTAATGTCATTAATGGCAAGTGCTTCTGCACTCACAAATAGTGAAACCGTAACTAATACAACCAAAATAGGCACAACATCATATACAACCAAAGGTACAAATGATATCTCGACAACCCGATATTCTTTTGTAATTGATCTTTCAACCTATGTAAGTAGCCCAAGTAGTGCAACTGCAAATGAAATTCATACACATTGGCAGGTATATGATTATTGGACAGGCGCTGATATAGGTACGAAGCAAACAGAAGATGGTTATAATACAAACAGAAAGGACGGGTATGACTGCGTATCCAGAACATATTATGATGATATAACCGTTCTTTGCGCTCATACCGCTTATAAAAACGGACAAACACTTATAGCAAAATATACCCAGACTACAAACTAAACAGGTGTAGTAATTTAATAGACCGATGGATTTTATGTCCATCGGTCAACTTATAATACGAAAGGAACAACCATGAAAAAATCTTCTGTATTATTATCGTTTGCTATAACCATTGCAACAGTTTTTACAACGTCCGGCTGCGCTATGCAGGAGTCATACGACAGCTATATACCCGACCCGTTTGAAACATTTGAATCAAACACCCTTATCGGCGACGATATTAAAGAAAACACGGCGGCTCAGAATCTGTCAAAATACTCAACAGGCGGTTATGAGTGTACCGTTAATGAAGGAAAACCGATAGTTTATACGGGAGAAAAAATAACCGTTCCTGTTGCTGTTACTGCCGATGATACAAATGAATATGAGATGTCACTCGGCATATCTGCCGTGATAAACGGCACTGTACAGACGCTGAGTACAGGTGGTATGCGGGAAAGCAATATGCTCATTTTCGAGAATATCGCTCCGGGTGAAACAATCGAGCGGGAGATAACTTTTGACCCTGTTATCAGCAGTGAGGATAAGGGTAAAAAGCAGCTGCCGATTACTTTTTTCGCTCACTTCAACGCCGCATATATACCCGATGAAAGCTACCCCACCTTTGGTATGACTCACCATGCCAATCATTGCCTTTATACCACGATAAGCCTTGACGGTACGCCTAAATACACAGATTACAGCTACGCTTCCGATATAAGCAAAGAGCTTATCACAAAAACCCTTTTGGAAAAGTACGCCGATAACACAGGTACTCCATTGAAGACAAGCGGACGAACAAGAGTAAATATGTATCAGAACACAAAGACCGACACGGGCGTTTTACGGCTCAGCGAGGACGGTACATTAAATCTCAATCTGATGCTTTATGAAAATGAAAACAGCGGTAAATACAGAGTTTCACTATACAAAAACAACGAACTAATAACTATAAACGGCAATGACTATATCGAAGCAGAGCTTGTAGACGGATATCTGTACACATATTCCGTACAGCTTGACAATATCGCTCGAGGTGACTTTATATATGCCGCAATACATAAAAACACGGGCGAGAATTTTGAAGAGTATGCTTCATTTGATATGACACAGCCCAAGCTTGTTGTAAACAGCGATTTTGAAGTAAAAGAGCCGGAAAGACCTGCCGGTACAGATAACAGCTCAGATACTTCCGACAGCACTCCGCAGGAAATAATAAACAACGGCGCTGTTGTGAAAAATACATCATTTACAATTAAGCTCATCGGATATATCGAACAGGACGGGAAAAGGCTCGCAGTTATTGAGAATAACAAAGCCCTGTACATTTCCGACATAGACGAGGATAAGCGTGTAAGTGAAATAGTACGTATTGAAGAATTGGAAAAGCAAGGCTATATGACATACTCTCTCGCCATTGACGGCACTAAGATGGTTATTAAGAAATATGAATATGAGGGAGATGAAGTAAAGAGCGGAGCGTATTATCTGCTAGATAGTGATTTTTCGGCTGTAAGCGAAGTACCTATGCAAAAAAGCGGAGAATTTATCATTGAAGACGGTATTATACTTAACGACTCGCAAAAGCTGATACATGAGGATATAAACGGCAGTACAACGCTATGCGTATGTGATTATAACGGCGAAAACAAAAATCCGATTTACACATTCCCGGACAATTACTATGATTACTCTCTTGCCACAGACGGCGAGCTGGTATTTTTCAGGCGGTGTAAAGAGGGAAGCACTACCGAGTCAGCCGTGGTTATAAATCTCAGCGACGGCAATACCGTAATATATGACGGAGACGGGCTTACCGATGACGGCGGCGGAATAATCAGCAGCGAGGGAGATTATATCTTCTTCCCTGATCACAAAAACACAAGCGGAAAGTTTGTTATCTTTGATAAGACCAAAAAAGAATTCCGTGAGATAAAGACCGAATATAAGACCGAGGGAAGTACAAGCTCGGCACTCTCTCCCGACGGTGCTTATATTGTTACCTCTGTGACCGAGATAAGTGCGGCTGACGGCAAAACCCCGACAGGCACATATTTAAGGATTTATGATACAAAAACAGGTGAGCTGTTCTTTGAAGAAGAGATAAGCGACAGCAAACTGAAAGTAGGCGGAACTCTGCTCGTCGGAAACGAATATGTGATTCTATCCACAACAAACGGCGACTACAGAATAAAATACAGATAACGAAAGGGAATAAGCTATGCAGTTAACACTTGAACATATCACAAAATCCTACACGAAAGGCAAAAAGCGCAAAAACGCACTTGAGGACTTCACGCTCACCCTCACCGAAGGAGTGTACGGACTGCTCGGTCCCAACGGCGCAGGTAAATCCACGCTTATAAATATCATCACGGGGATAATCGGCAAAGACAGCGGAAGCATAGCGTTTTCCGACGGCGGGGACAACAGCTTTTTGTCACATCTCGGCTTTATGCCGCAGGGCATGGACTTTTACCGCAACTTCACAGCAAAGGACTACATAAAGTACATCATGGCGCTGAAAAAATACTCTCCCGACAATGCGGACGAGTATGCCCTTTCTGTGCTTGACCGTGTAAATCTGCACTCGGACGCAGATAAAAAAATCGGCGCGTTTTCGGGCGGAATGAAGCAAAGGCTCGGTATAGCGCAGGCGATAGTAGGCGAGCCTAAGGTGCTGATTTTTGACGAGCCGACCGCAGGCCTTGACGCAAAGGAGCGTATTCGTTTCAGAAATGTTATAAGCTCCCTTGCCGCAGATAAGATAGTTATACTTGCAACGCATATCGTCACCGATATAGCTTATGTTGCGAAGACGGTCGTTCTTATGAACGGCGGCAAAATAATCAAAACAGGCGCGCAGGAAGAGTTATGTTCCGATATTTCGGGCAAGGTGTGGGAGATAACCGCCGAGAGTGACAAGGTGATGGAATATATGAGTCGTATGCGTGTATCAAATGCGGTATCTGACGGCAGTAAATACACTTTACGCATAGTGTCGGACAATCTTCCCGAGCAGGGTGCAAAGACTGTACAGCCTACTCTTGAAGATGTGTGTATTTATTATTTCGGGGATATGTGATATGAAGCTGTTTAAATATGAACTGAAAAAGAATGTGCTTCGCTTATCGGTCTTAATACTTCTGCTTGCGCTTATCGGGGTAAATCTGTTCAAACAGCACGAAACAGCGAGATTTCTCGGCGACAGCCGTATTGCAATAGGCGTAGAGGATAAATCGTCACTCGGCAGAAAAATGTATGAGGAGTACAAGGGAGAGCTTACCCTGCAAAAATTTGAAGTTCTCGGCGAATACCGTGATTATTTGCAGGATTATATAAGCAGCGACGAATACAAGCCTACCGAAGAAGCAAACGACAGATTTTTCACAGGATATGCGATGGGTGATCTGAATTATTCAGAAGAAACTGCCGATAAAATGAGATATGCCTATCTGTACCCAAATCAGATGATAGAGCTGAAGCAAAGAGCAGACGAAAACATTGAATTTTACACCGGCAGAAGTGATTTTGAGGTTAGAAAAAACGAGCTTGTAAAACAGCTTTATACAGGCAGGCGTATTTCCGCATACGGAAACTATGAGGCGTTCAGGCTGTACTTTGATTACGAGTTTTCCTCGCTTGTCATTATAGTGATGATTATTTTTGCTTTTGCGGCGTCGCTCAGCGATGAAAAAGCGACAGGCACGGACAGGATAATACGCTCCTGCCGCAGAGCAAAAAGCGTATTCCTTACTAAGCAGGCGGTAATGCTGCTTTTTATTACCGTGCTGATAGTTTTGTTTGCGGTTATGGATATAGTGAGGTTTAGCTCGTTTTACGACGGTTCGTTTATTAATCAGCCGCTTTATGCGATTGAAGAATACAGATATACGCCGCTTAATGTCACGGTATTCGGTGCTGTTATGCTTTCCTTGCTTGGAAAGCTGCTTGCGCTTGTTTTTATCGGAGAAATCGTACTGCTGATTTCTTCGTTTACAAAAAATGTGGGATTTTCGATAACGCTATGCTTTGCGGCTGGCGGAGCGATGATAATCATAAGCGAGCATATAAATCCGCTGTTTTCTCCGCTTTCGCTTTTAAACGCGGAAAGCTGGATGAAGGATTTTAACTGCGTCAATATTTTCGGCTATCCTGTACTGAGCTTTATTGTTCAGTTTGTTATCACGGCGGCACTGATTGCTTTGCTGACTGCTATCTGCTATTTCAGAGCCGGATATATAAGAAAAGAAAAGGGGGCGGTACAGTGATATTTTTATATGAGCTTAAAAAGATACTGATAAAGCAATATTCGCTGTTATTATATCTTATAGTTATTATTTTTGCCGCTTTTTCTCTTATTACGGCACAGCACCAGAC
>CAVJKI010000146.1:0-5373 GCA_963649995.1 Sodaliphilus sp. | reverse complement strand
TTTTATTTTATTTTTCTGTTTGGCTCTTGGTTTCCCCAACATTTATTATAGAGCCTAAATAAATAAAGCTGTCATGCGGTTGGATATAGCATGACAGCTCTTTTTGTGTACACAAATAATCAACCGCCGTATCCGAGGGTACAGCGGTTGATTTTATGTATAAGGTTATAAATTACTTGATAACTCTTACAGAGATCACAGCCTCGCCTGCTCTGATCTTGTCAGCCACGCTGTCTGCATTGCCCTTAACGTCAAGAACTGTGTAAGCATAGTCCTTCTTTGACTTGCTCTCCATGTTCTCGATGTTCATGCCTGCCTCTGTGATGCAGGTTGTGATCTTGGCGATAAGACCTTCAACGTTCTTATGGATAACGCAAATCTTAGCGTCGCCTGTCATAGCCATTGAAACGTTGGGGAGGTTTACGCTGTTTACGATGTTGCCGTTTTCAAGGTAATCCTTGATCTCGTTTGCAGCCATAACAGCACAGTTATCTTCACTTTCGGGAGTGGAAGCTCCGAGGTGAGGAAGTGCGACAATACCGTCAACGCCGAGTATCTTGTCGCCGGGGAAGTCTGTAACGTAAGCCGCCATGCCGCCGTTTGCAAGAGCTTCAACAACTGCGTCCTCGTTTACAAGACCGCCTCTTGCGAAGTTCATTATGCGGACATTCTTCTTCATTGTCTTGATAACGTCTGCATTTATAATATCCTTTGTATCGGGAGTGAGCGGAACATGAATTGTGATATAGTCACAGGTTTCAAAAATCTCCTTGTTGCTCTTAACATACTTTACCTTGTTTGAAAGGTTGAGTGCGCCCTGAACAGAAAGGAACGGGTCTGCACCGAGAACCTCCATGCCGAGCTCAGCCGCAGCGTTTGCAACTAAAGCACCGATAGCGCCGAGACCGATAACGCCGAGCTTCTTGCCCTTTATCTCAGGACCTACGAACTGGCTCTTGCCTTTTTCAACAAGCTTACCAACCTCGTCGCCCTTGCCCTTTAATGTCTTTGCCCAGTCGATAGCGGCAGTAACCTTACGGCTGCTGATAAGAAGACCGAGTATTACAAGCTCCTTAACTGCGTTTGCGTTTGCACCGGGAGTATTGAATACTACGATACCCTTTTCACTGCACTTGTCAACGGGAATATTGTTGACGCCTGCACCTGCTCTTGCGATAGCGAGCAGATCATTGCCAAGCTCCATTTCGTGCATAGATGCAGAACGAACAAGGATAGCCTGGGGATTGTCTATGTCATCGCCTACTGTGTACTTGCTTCTGTCAAGAAGATCTGTACCGCAAGCGGCGATCTTGTTTAATGTCTTTATGTTGTACATGGTATATTCCTCCTGTACCTGAATCTGTATCCTGATTAAGCGTTTTCAGCTTCAAACTTCTTCATGAACTCAACGAGCTTTTCAACGCCCTCAATAGGCATAGCGTTGTAGATAGAAGCTCTCATGCCGCCTACTGTTCTGTGACCCTTGAGGTTTACAAAGCCTGCTGCTGTAGCTTCCTTTACAAACTTAGCGTCAAGCTCCTCGTTACCTGTTACGAAGGGTACGTTCATGAGTGAACGGTCCTTCTTCTCAACTGTACCCTTGAACAGCTTGGACTGGTCGAGGAAGTCGTAAAGGATCTTGGCTTTCTTCTCGTTGTGAGCCTTCATAGCCTCAAGACCGCCCATCTTCTTTATCCACTTGAATACCTTACCGCAGATATAGATACCGTAGCAGGGAGGTGTATTGTAAAGAGAATCTGCGTCAGCCTGTGTCTTCCACTTGAGCATTGTAGGAGTTGCGGGGTTAATATCATCTCTGATGAGGTCTTCACGGATTATAGCGATAACAACGCCGGCAGGACCGACGTTCTTCTGAACACCGCCGTAAATAACGCCGTACTTTGTTACGTCAACAGGCTCTGATAAGAAGCATGAAGATACATCGGCTACAAGATCCTTACCCTTTGTGTTGGGTAACTGCCAGAACTTTGTACCGTAAATTGTATTGTTTTCGCAGATGTAAACATAGTCTGCATCTTCAGGAATATCAAGATCCGAGCAATCGGGGATATAAGAGAATGTCTTATCCGCCGATGATGCAGCAGCTACTGCCTCGCCGTACTTCTGTGCCTCCTGATATGCCTTCTTAGCCCACTGACCTGTGATTATGTAAGCAGCCTTGCCGTTCTTCATAAGGTTCATGGGAACTGCGGCGAACTGCTGTGACGCACCGCCCTGTAAGAACAGAACTTTATAGTTGTCGGGGATATTCATGAGATCACGTATATCCTTTTCTGCTTCCTTTATAATTGCATCGTATGCCTTTGAACGGTGGGACATCTCCATAACGGACATACCTGTACCCTTGTAGTCAAGCATTTCATCTGCTGCTTCTTTAAGTACTTCTTCGGGAAGTACCGCAGGACCTGCGCTAAAGTTATAAACTCTCATTTACCAAAAGCCTCCATTTTATATTACGGTGAAATACCGTGCTTCCGAATTCCGCTATGGCGAATTTCGCCTGCGTACTATATTATTATACTATCTAATTTGGCTATTGTCAATGACTTTTGCGAGTCACACGCTGTTTTTTCGTCAAAAATGCCGAGTGAATAATGTAAAAAAGACGGCAGAGTAATCCGCCGTCTTTTTGATATTATACTTTCTTTTCAAAAACGATAAACCGGTCTGTAAACTGCGGTTATTTCCCTGTTACAGCTTTGAGCCGTAGTTTTTTATAAAATCGTGATAGAAGACAATGCCTCGTTCAAGCGATTCAACATTAAGGTTTTCATTAATGGCGTGTGCGCTGTTGAGCTGTGCGCCCGTCATCATAAGCGGAACAAATCTCAGTACGCAGTCGCAGATTTTTGTGTAGTGGCGTGAGTCTGTGCCTGCAAGCATTATGTACGGTATCCTCGGGATATCGCCGAACGTTTCCTTTATCCTCTTGTTTACATATTTGTATGCATAGCAGTTCATATCGGCGACAGGCGGTACGTCAAAGCCTGCCAGCATTTCCATTGATATGCCGAGCTTGTGGCACAGCTTGCCGAGTTTTTTGTACGACTGCGGTAACGGCTCGTGTACCATGAAACGGCAGTTTGCGGTTACGCTTGCAGTTTCGGGGATTACATTTGCACCCTTGCTTCCCTCCGCCATAGTGAATATGCACGTTGTTTTTACAACTGCACCCGCAGGTCCGCCTATACGGTGCATTATGTACGGTGCTATCGGTGCAAACAGCCACAGATTGCCGTACAGTAAGCGGTGTCTGAAGTGGTGCATATAAGGAGTCATTGCATGATACTGCACTCTTGCAGGGTGCGTTATCCTCTTTTTAAAAGGGTTTCTGTGTTCTATTATATACATCAGCTTTGACAGCTTTGCAAACGGGTTATTGTTGAACGGAACGCTTGCGTGTCCGCCCTTGCTCCTTGCAGTGAACTTTATGTTTGCCCTGCCTTTTTCGAGTATACCTATCATGGCGTTGTGAGCGACCATTCTGCCCTTGGTGCTGTCCTCGTATGACATTACCGAGCCGCCCTCGTCCATAACAAGGTCAAAGTGTATACCCTTTTCGTACAGATATTCAACCGTCTTTACTGCACCGTCACCCGTAATTTCTTCGTTGTTCGAGCTTCCGACATATACGTCACAAACAGGTGTAAAGCCCTCTTTTATAAGCTCCTCTATACTTTCGAGTATCGCACAGAGTGCGCCCTTTGTATCGACCGTACCTCTGCCCCATATCTTGCCCTCGGCTATTTCGCCCGAAAAAGCGTCATATTTCCATTTGCCGTCCGCAGGTACAACATCCTGGTGCGACATAAGGCATATCGGATTTCTCTTTTCATCCCTGCCCTTCCATTTAAAAAGCAATGCTCCGTCTATATCTATGCGTTCACATACTCTATGTATGTTCGGGTACTGCTGTTCAAGCAGATCGTGGAACTTATATATCTGCGTCATATCGGTGTTTCCCCGTATGCTCACTGTCGGCACCTGTATTATTTTTGACAGATGCTCTGCGTGGGTATCGCAGTCGATCCCGTCTTTGTAGGGGTCAAACGGCTTGTCGTCCGCAAATTCTTTCTTCATGAACACGGCACGGAATACCGCTATCAGAAACAGTACGGCGTATACCGCAAGCAGACCGAGTAAAACATACAGTACAATTAATAAAGGGTTCACGGTGAAAATTCCTCAAATCTTTTATTACGTCAACAGTTGCTATAAAAACCGCAACAGTTATTGCCCCTTAATTGTACCATATTCACAAAAATAATGCAAGTAGCTGCTTATTTTTTAACTGCTTTGAATATAGCGCTGACGATTCCGATAAGCACGCCGCCGATTGGATAGCCTATCCAGCACAGTTCCCAGTTATTAAAGCAGAATCCCATTATAAAAAGCACGATAGTCGCCGTAAGCATTATACCGCCCGATATAGCCGATAACAGCTTATCGGCAAACGGCTTGTCGGGGTCATTGTCCTTATTGTATTCCTCTACATCGTACTTTGCGTACTGCATACCGCCATATATGAACAGCGGTGCGGCAACGGTAACGCACAGCAGTAATACCGCCGCACACAGTGCGTCAAAGTAATACTCAGCCATAATATCAGGTACGATATTATTCATAAAGCTCTGTAATACTATCATTATAATCACACCGAGCAGAACGATCACCGTACCGCTTGCAATGAATACGGGAAATTTATTTCTGAAGGCTCTTTTCTGTTCTTCACTGTAGAACGGCTTGATATTCGGATTTTCCTTTACAAAATTACCGTGCCTTATTCCGCTGACGATGAAAATTGCCGCACCGACAGCAACGAACAGCAGGAATATCGCCGTTGCTATTGTTTCGTCAAGTCCAAGACCTGTCGTCAGAAGCAGTGTGGTAACGCCTGCGAGAACAGTCGCTGTACCCTGACAGATCGACCTTGTAAAGCCGTTCATTTCCTTATCATAGCCTGCGGCGTCTTCTGTAAAGCTTTTTTCTGCATTCCCTTTAATAAGCTCGTCAAGAGTACAGTCGAAATATTCACTCAGTGTGATAAGCTTATCTGTTTCGGGGAAAGCCGTATCCGATTCCCATTTTGAAATCGTCTGACGTGATACGTTCATAAACTCTGCAAGGCCTTCCTGTGTCATGCTTTTGCTCTTGCGGTAAAACTGAATATTTGTTCCTAAACTCATATATACCTTATCCTTTCCGACAGCCCTTCTGTCTGCCGTCATAATAGCACAAACGGAGATGTAAGGTCTATCCACTTCGTGTTGCTTTTGAATATTTTTATGTAAATCGACGGTTGCATTGGCTTAACAAAGCCGTTTGACGGCAACACAAGCTGAAATGCGGAAT
>CAVJKI010000145.1:0-5390 GCA_963649995.1 Sodaliphilus sp. | reverse complement strand
AAATATCGACATGACATTTATCAGCGGAAACGGATGCAACGACTGGGAAGATACAGTTACTGCCGATTACAGAGCAAAATACCTTGAAAAGAAATCAAAAGACGGCGTTATCTTTCTTTTCCATGATGCCGAGGGCAACTCAAAAACAGTTGAAGCGCTCGACAAAGCAATACCGATACTGCTTGAAAAAGGATTCCAATTTGCAACAATAAGTGAATTATTTGAGCTGAAAGGCGTAGAAATAAGCGGCACAGATACAAATATTTATGCCGAATTAATGAATAATTAAGCAATCGGTAAGGCTCTGCCTTATTGACATACAGAAAACAAAGCAATACGAAAGGAATTTAAACCAATGGTAGTTATTGAAATGGAAAACGGCAAGAAGATAAAGATAGAGCTTTATCCCGAAATCGCACCTATCACCTGCGCAAACTTTGAAAAGCTTGTTAAGGAAGGCTTCTACGACGGACTTATCTTTCACCGTGTAATAAGCGGCTTTATGATTCAAGGCGGCGACCCCGAAGGCACAGGAATGGGCGGCGCAAAGGAAAACATAAAGGGCGAATTTGCACAGAACGGTGTAAAGAACGATTTAAAGCACACAAGAGGCGTTATCTCTATGGCACGTTCAATGATGCCCGACAGTGCAAGCTCACAGTTCTTTATAATGCACAAGGACGCTCCTCATCTGGACGGCGGTTATGCCGCTTTCGGTAAGGTTGTAGACGGCATGGACGCAGTTGACGAAATCGCCGAAACCGAAGTTGACTGGAATGACAAGCCCACAACTCCTCAGGTGATGAAAAGAGTTTATATCGAAAACTAAACCACACAAGGTTTACAGCACAGGCTTCTGCCGTCACGCAGAAGCCTGTATTTATATGTATCAAAAAATTTTCATAAAAGTGTGACCTTCATGCAAAAACCCTGTCTTTATAGGTGAATAGACTATTCAGAGAAAACATAAAGGGAGTGAGAAAAACGGAAGACAGCAAAATTTTAGAATTATTCTGTGCCAGAGATGAAAAAGCAATATCGGAAACCCACAGCAAATACGGCAGATACTGCTACTCAATAGCCTACAACATAATCGGCGTAAACGAGGATTGCGAGGAATGTGTAAACGATACGCTTGTCAAAGCATGGAACACCATTCCGCCGCAGAAGCCCCGAAAGCTGTCTGCCTTTCTCGGCAGAATAACACGCAACCTAACACTTAACAAATATTTTGAAAAAACGGCGGGCAAAAGAGGAGCAGGACAGACAGCCGCAGTCCTCGACGAGCTGTCGGAATGTGTATCGTCGGGTGTTACTACTGAGGATATTTCTGACAACAACACATTAAGACGTGCGCTTAATGATTTTCTCAGCTCTCTTGAACCCGAAAAACGTATCATCTTCATGCAAAGATACTGGTACATGATATCGATCAAGGCAATTGCCGACAAGCATTCGTCTACCGAAAGCCGCATAAAAATGATACTTCTCAGAACACGCAACGAGCTTAAGGAACATCTTATAAAGGAGGGCATAACTCTATGAAAGAAAAACGCCTACTTAATGAGCTGGGCAATGTTAACGATGAATTTATCGAACAGGCAAAGCCGCAAGCAAAGAACAACAGGAAAAAGCTGTACACTGTTATCGGCTCGGTGGCGGCTACGGCGGCGGTATTTGTTGTAGCATTAGGAGTCGGAAATGTTGTGCTTAAAAATATCGGCACTAACGAAACGGAAAACAATTCTTCAACTGCAATAGCAAACGCATCGACAAACGACTGTGCTTTGGAATATCGTGACATTGATATTTATTATCTGAACGGTGCAAGCACAGAAAAAACAAGCAAATATCTTGCCTGCGATGCAGAAGTAATTTTTTCGGAATGGAAAAAGCTCAATAATATCGGCGATGATGTACGTTTAATAAAATGCTTTATCAACAGCAACGGCAAGGAAGAAATCAACGAAAGCACAGTCGGCTACATTATCGGCGGCAAAGTAACTCTCGAGCTGACAATATCGGAAGATATAAAGAAATATTATGATAAATACGGAGAAGAAGCGCTCCTCTCTTCTCTTGAAATAACCTTTACCGAATATTCCGACTTCTGCACAGATTATAAGCTTATAATTGAATAAATCGAAAAAAGTGTTGTAAACTTTCGCAGGTTTACAACACTTTTTGCTTATAAAAAACCGCCCGTGACAAAATCACAGGGCGGTAAAATGTTCTTATAGTATTATCAGTCAACCAAAAAACTGCTCATAAGAGTATGACCCTCAGCGATATAATCGCCTGTCTTAGCCGCACTCTCCTCGCAGAAGCAGTCAACGCCGTCAAGCTTCTTTCTGCTGTCGTAGATCATGAACGGTACGGGAGCGTTTGTATGTGTTCTCAGCTCAAGAGGTGTGGGATGATCGGGACAAATAAGGATCTTTATATCCTCGTCCTTGAATTCCTCAAGCAGCTTACCGAGTATCTTCTCATCTATAAGGCTGATCGCCTTTACCTTATTTTCAACCTCATGACGGTGTCCGCATTCATCGGGCGCTTCAACATGGATATATACAAAATCCTTGCCGCCCTTCAGCGCATCAACTGCCGCCTGAGCCTTACCGTCAAAGTTTGTATCTATGTAGCCTGTAGCGCCTTCAACCTTGATAACGTCCATGCCTGTGAACTTACCGATACCTCTGAGCAGATCAACCGCAGAGATCATTGCGGCGCTCTTGCCGTACTTTTCGGCAAACGGAGTAAGCTCCTTGCGAACGCCCTCACCCCAGAACCATATACTGTTTGCAGGACGCAGACCTCTTTCGATTCTCTTTAAGTTTACGGGGTGGTCTTTAAGTAAATCATAGCTCTTTTTCATCATCTCGATAAGCGGCTTGCCGTTTTCGTTTACTCCTAGGTGTGTCTTTATCGGCTTGCCCGTTATATCGTGAGGAGGTGTCAGTGTACCTATATCTGTTGTACCGTGATCCCATATAAGGCAATGACGGTAGCTTACGCCGCTGTAGAAACGGAATTCGTCCGTGCCGAGCTTTTCATCAATGAACTTTATAAGCTCTGCGGCTTCTTCTGTAGATATATCATCTGCGCAGTAGTCAAGTATAGTCTTGTCTTCGTATACAGGCTCATCTGACAGTGTTACGAGGTTTGTTCTGAAAGAAACGTCCGTAGGCTTCATATCAATACCGATACTGCCTGCCTCTAACGGACTTCTGCCCGAATAATATACTGCAGGATCGTAACCGAGAACGGAAAGATTTGCAACGTCACTGCCGGGCTTTAAGTTATCCTCTACTGTCTTTACAAGACCTACTCTTGATACCTTTGCGAGCTTATCCATGTTAGGCTTGTGAGCAACGCTCATAGGTGTGCCGCCTATATCCTCACGGGGAAGATCTGCCATACCGTCGCAAAGTAATACTGCGTATTTCATTATTGTAATCCCTTTCTTGAATGGAAATTGCGACCGAAAAAAGTTACAAAAATGCACTTTTTCTGTCCGTTCTTTTAAAGTATAGCACAATATCTGCAATAAATCAATATAAAAATTGCAAAGCGATCTGTTTTTGCTGTAATCGCAAGCAGAATTTTACACGGATATTTTCTGCCGTAAATAGAAAAATATCATCAAGGACGGTGATATTTTGAATATTTCCAAAAAAGAATACGCACAGCTTGCCAATCGTTATTCTGCGCCGAGCAAGCTATATATAACAGTGCCGAAAGCGTTTGCGATCGGCGGACTTATCTGCTGTATAGGTCAGTTTTTCACAGATCTTTATCTTATGATAGGAAACGATATTGACACTGCGTCAGCCTACACCTCTATTACACTGGTACTGATAAGCGCACTGCTTACAGGCTTCGGTCAGTATGAACGGATAGCCAAGCACGCAGGTGCAGGTACTCTTGTACCTATCACGGGCTTTGCAAACGCCGTAGTTTCCCCTGCGCTTGAATTTAAAACCGAGGGTTACATTCTCGGTACGGGTGCAAAGATGTTCATAATTGCAGGACCTGTAATAGTCTACGGTATTGCGGCGGCGTTTGTCTACGGTATAATTCTTTTCATAATAAGTCTTTTCGGAGGTTGATATGGCTAAACTGATTTCAGAAGGAACTATAGAGCTAGACCGTGGTGTGTCGGTATATTCCTATGCCGCCGCAGTCGGAAAAATGGAAAGCGACGGACCTCTCGGAAACTGCTTTGATTATGCCGCAGAGGGTGCGGAGCTTGGGCTTACCACATGGGAAAAAGCCGAAAGCACATTTCAGCAATATGCCTTCGACATCGCCCTCAGAAAAGGCAAGCTCATCGAAGAAGATATTTCCTTTATCTTCGCAGGAGATCTGCTCAACCAATGTACGGGTTCAGCCTACGGACTTCGTGACACCGATATATCTTTCATCGGGCTTTACGGAGCTTGCTCCACAATGGCTGAAAGCCTTGCCATGGCATCGCTTTTTGCCGATATGCGGCTCGGTGAATACTTTGCCGCCGTTACATCTTCCCACTTCTGCTCCGCCGAAAGGCAGTTCAGATTTCCGATAAACTACGGCGGTGTTCGTCCGCCAACAGCACAGTGGACAGCAACGGGTGCAGGCTGTTGCATAACCTCAGCCGCAGAAAAACCGCCTTTTGTAAAGCGTGTTACTATCGGCAAAATAACCGACATGGGCATAAAGGATGCAAACAACATGGGTGCGGCTATGGCAGGTGCGGCATACGATACAATAAAGCGCCATCTGCTTGCAACAAAAACAACTCCCGATGATTATGACGTGATTTACACAGGTGACTTAGGTCAGGTCGGAACAGATCTTATGTGCGAGCTTTTCCGCCGTGACGGAATAGAAATTGAGCCGAAACACAAGGACTGCGGTCTTATGCTCTACGACCGTGAAAAGCAGGACGTACACGCAGGCGGTTCGGGTTGCGGTTGCAGTGCCTCGGTACTGTGTGGACATATCCTGCCGCAGATCGCAGAGGGTAAGCTTCATAAAGTTCTCTTTGCCGCTACAGGAGCGCTTATGTCAACAACTATCGTTCAGCAGGGCGAAAGCATACCGGGCATATCCCATCTGGTCGAGCTTTCTGATAAATAAAAAGGAGAATAAATATGCAGTATTTATGGGCGTTTTTAATCGGCGGTGCGCTTTGTGCGATAGGTCAGCTCCTGATTGACCTTACCAAGCTCACCCCAGCAAGAATACTTGTAGCCTATGTTGTTTCGGGCGTAATTCTGGGAGCAACAGGGCTTTATCAGCCTCTCGTTGATTTTGCAGGTGCAGGTGCGTCCGTACCGCTTACGGGCTTTGGCAACCTGCTTGCAAAGGGCATGAGAAAAGCAATAGAAAAGGACGGCTTTCTCGGT
>CAVJKI010000144.1:2044-5520 GCA_963649995.1 Sodaliphilus sp. | reverse complement strand
CTGATACACTCACGAAAATGACAATTACATTGAATTATCGGGAGTGTTTGAAATAATGTTTTCTATAAGCTAAACGGCACATAGTCAAAACAAACATTTTGCTGACTGCAAATCAGAATAAGTATTTTCAACAAATCGTCGACCGATTCCGAATCAAGCCTTTATCTTAAATGCCTTGAAAATGTCATTTTTATCCTTGATTTTTGATAATATCATCAGCTTGTCGCCGACTTCAAGCGTGGTATGACCACGGGGGATTATAAGCTCGGTTTCATGGCGGATAATTGAAATGATATTGAGCGTCAGCGGTATCTCCATCTGCATAAGCGGGATATTCTGCATGGTAAACGTATCGTCAAGCACTATTTCAAATACGCCCGCCTTGCCCGCACCGAGAGGGAGAAGCTCCTTTATCTTGCCGCTGTCTATCTCACGTTCAAGCTGACCCGTGATATTATCGGTAGAGCTTACAACTATATCGACGCCCAGCTTTTTAAGCGCATCAACGTTTTTAGGGTTGTTTACCTTTGCTATGGTCTTTTTAACCTGATACAGTCTTTTTGAAAGCTGGCAGGCAACGAGGTTATCCTCGTCACGTCCCGTTACGGCGATAACGCTGTCAGCGTCGGCAACGCCCGCCTGCTCAAGCACGGAAACGCTTGTGCCGTCGCCTCTTATAACCGTGATATTGAGGTCGTTTGCGAACTTCTGGCAAGCGTCCTTTTCCTTTTCCACGACCGATACGTCGTAGCCCTTTTCCATAAGAACTTTGGTAAGATAATAACCTATCTTACCGCCGCCTATTATAAGCGAGTGCATAGCTCAAGTCCTTTCATCAAATAGCCTTTGAGAATATCAGTCTGTCGCCCTCTTTCATGACGACATTGTAATTGTTGACTATTTCCATTGTGCTGTCCGCCCTGATAATTGCATACAGCGTTTCGTTGTCTTCATATTCTATATCGTTCGGAGTCATGCCTATAAACTCCCTGGGGATTTCCATTGTAGTAAAGCGAACTAAATGAGAGCCGAAGCTGACATACTTTTCTTCAAGCATGGGCTTTATCGCAGAGCATATAGCTTCAACGGTGAGCTTTGTCGGGCATACCGTTTCAAGCCCGAAATGGGCGAATATATCACCGCGTTCGGGGTCAAGTATTCTGCTGATCACTTTCTTTACGCCGTAGACCTCTTTTGCAAGCTGAGATACCATTATATTCGTGTTGTCGTCATCTGTAACGGCGCATACGACATCACAGCTTTCTATGCCCGCCTTTTTCAGATTATCCTGATCTATCGGCACACCGCATAAAAGGCTTCCCTTAAAATCGGGATCAAGCATTTTATCCGCCTCTGCCGAGGTCCTTGCGATTATCGAAACGTCAATACCCTCCTCGCCGAGCATATTTGCAAGACGTGAGCCGACCTTACCGCAACCGACTACCAGTACGTTCATTAAAAATTCAACTCCTCTCCGGCCCGCAGGTACTGTAACCTGTCGCCGAGCGTCTCTTTCATTATATCATAACCTTTTCTTCCCGTGTTATGGCAGGTGTAGATGCTTCCCGTGCGAAGCCTGCCGAGTTCGTCGGCTGACCTTGATATACTGCCCTGCGACACCGACAGCTTGCCTGACTGATTCACAAACCCGAAGCAGCCTACGACCGATAAAACAGGTGCGTCCCAAAAGCCTTTTGCTTTTTTCACCATATCGGCTATGCCTGTATATGCGCCTCCCGCAATCAGCACAAAGCCGTCACGCCGTTTGCCGGGGAAGCATACCGCAAAGCACTCCTCCGAAAAATCGTCGGCGACATAAAAGCCCTTTTTCTTTATATAGCAGTGCCTGTCCTGCTCGGCGGACTTTTCATTTTTGTCTGCGGCAGCAAGGTAGAAATCCTTGCAGACCTCTGTAAAGCTTCCGAAACGGAAAACATTGTACCTGTCGCTTTTGTAAAAGGACTGCGGCAGTCCATTTCGTACCCTCAGCAATTTTTCCTTTTTTGCGCAGTCAGCCGCCGCTTCTTCCCTTATAAAAATACGCAGATCTTTATTTTTACGGACTGCCGCCTCGGCACCGCCTGTACAGTCGTCCGAATTCAAGGGGATTATAAGCGTGTCCGCTTTGTCGGCAGGTATGCCGAGCCGCTCGGAATTACTCAGAAACAGCGCCGAAGCGCCGCTTCCGAAAAGTATTTTATTATTGCCGTGTTCGATATATAAACATATTCCGTGTTCGCAAAACAGCTTTGAATCAGCTGTTTCATCATCTGACAGAGATACTATCCTCAATAACGACATTCCTTTCACTGTAGCTCTGCTAATATATTAGCACATATTAACCGTAACTTCAAGCATAATAAACCGTCGGGGCAAAAAATGACGGCAGAACTTTCATTCTGCCGGTTAAATTCAAATAAAACGAAACAAACTTAAGTAAGGAATAAAAATGAAAATCAGATATTCAACTGTTGCCGGTAGCAGTTGGCAAACAGCGAATAAGCAATAAATTTATCAGCTCAGTATCTGAATCAGCCGCTCAATAAGCATTCCTATCTGGGGCTTTGAGAACTGTTCGTCCGCACCTACCGAAAGACCCTTCTTATACATCTGCTCGTTAATGAGAGATGAGAACAGGAATACGGGTATTTTCTTCAGCGTAGGGTCGGATTTTATGAGCTTTGTAAGATGGTGTCCGTCCATCTGAGGCATTTCAATATCAGTAATCACTGCGGCGACACATTCTGTAACATCGCCCTTGTAGCCTGAAAAATTCGATATGTAATCCCATGCTTCCTTGCCGTTGGGGAAGGAACGTATCTCCTTAAAGCCTATATCGGACAGGCTGTTTACTATCATCTTGTTAAGGAACTGTGAGTCCTCGGCTATTACAATATGCTTTTCGGCTGTAACAGCGGTCGCCTTAACATTTTCAGCGCCCTTAAGGTCAAGTCCTGCCGTCTTGTTAATATCACTGACTATCTTCTCAAAGTCAAGGATAACAAGTATCTTTCCGTCTACCTTTGCAATGCCTGTGGCAATACCTGCGTCTGAATTGCCAGATACCTGCGGCGGCTTTTCGATCGCCGTCCAGCCGATACGCTGTATGCCCTGCACTGCGGTTACATGGAAGCCTATATCCATGCCGTTGAATTCGCAGATTATGAATAAGCCTCTTGCGTTCTCAGGCTTTGCCGTACCCAAGACCTTATGCAGGTCGATAACGGTGATCAGCTTGTCACGGGGCATGAACACGCCCTCTATCTCGTCGGGTGCCTGAGGCATGGGAACAAGCTCCTGCTCCATCATTATTTCACGAACCTTGGCAATATTTATACCGTAGGAATTTCCGCATATATTAAATTCTAAAAGCTCCAGCTCATTTGTACCGCTTTCAAGCAGTATGCCGGTATCATTTGCATTGTAAGCTGCCATAAACACACCTTCCGTTGCTCTTTAATCTTAAACTGTAATTT
>CAVJKI010000144.1:0-2034 GCA_963649995.1 Sodaliphilus sp. | reverse complement strand
GTTGCACTTTTAGTTAAAAACAACCAAGTTTTGGTGTTGTATTTGTGATTTTGCACAAGTTGGAATATTTTCTTGTCAGCCTATAAATTCCTTTATCAGTGAATTTTCGGGTACTGCGTCAGGGGATACGGCGCTTATCATTGACAGGAATTTCGGCAGCTCGCTGTAACGGTTGACCTGTCTTATACATTCGTCAAAATCATTGCCGCAGAGCTTTGCAAGAACACTGCGGTATACCGACAGCTCATACGGGAAAAATGTATCTATATCGAAATCGGCAAGGTGCTTGTAAGGCATGATGTAAAGGCTTTCTCCCCGCTGTACGCTCGGAAATTGCTCTATCGTCCTGTGATAATCCCTGCCTCTGAACAGCTTGTCACGGGAAAGTCTGCGTATAAGACGTATTTTTGAGGGGTGAAGAAGCCCGCCCTTTTCATCGGCTATTCTTGTGCGCACGCTGACATAAATAAATGTTGCGCTGTCGTGCATTTTTCCCGTAACGTCGGGATTGAGCGCATGAATACCCTCGATTATTACAACGGTGTTTCCGTCGCAGCGTATTTTGTTGCCCGGTCTTCTTGAATTATCGGTGAAATCGAATTTCGGCAACTGCACTTCACTGCCTGCCGCCAGAGTACGCAGATCCTTTTTAAGCAGTTCACAATCAACTCTTGCGGGGGCTTCAAGGTCTACCTTGCCGTTTTTATCGGGCGGTATCACGCCGGGTACGAAATAATCGTCCATTGATATTACTATCGTTTTTATTCCTTTTGCAATCAGTGCATCAGCCATGCGGTAAGCGGTAGTAGTTTTTCCCGAACCCGACGGACCTGAAAGAAGCACAAGCGGCTTTTGCTTATAGCATTGCGCTATGCTTTCGGCGGTGGCTGTTACCTTATCGGCATACTGCTTTTCCGAGGTTTCAATAAAATTCTGTGTATTTTCTGCCCGACGGTTAAGCTCATCGAGCGTTACTATTTTTATCTGCTTTGACTGTGACATAGAATCACCTTCCGTTATGATAATCAATAGGTTAATAATACCACAACGGAAGGCTCTTTTCAAGCTTTAGGACACATACAATTAACGGCTGACGCCTTTGCCGTCTGCCTGTTTCCGTCTTTTCTGTCATCTTGCACGAAAATTTCTTTAATTACGCAGGTACTCCCGCATTATTTTCGTACAAACTGACGAAAAATACGATCGTTCAATCGGGCGGCTCTGTCCTTATTATAAATCGTCCGCGTCCTGTATGGGCTTCTCGTAAATATTGTCGCATACTCCCGTATAGCTTCCGTTGGGATCAAATTCCGAGTTGCGAAGCGCCATTACGCTGAGCGCTCTCCTCATCACCCTTGCGGTATCGCTGTAACCCGTACCGGGTCTTTTCTGCAAGGATTCGTCACGCTTTATTTCCATTTTGCTCTCCTTTCGGCTTATCGGAAAATTATCCGATAATAATATTATCCTCAACGTCACGCAAAATAATAAAGCAATTTTTTCAATAAAAAATGTCCGACTTGATACAGGTCGGACAAATTTCATATCACGGGTCATTCCTGCGGCGCTTTTTCGCCTTGCTTTTCTTTTATGGCAGGAAAACGCCTTTTAAGTATCTTCACCGAATGGATAAAGGCAGGAAACAGGAACAGGTCGGCAAGCACCCATGCCGCAGGACTGGCAAGACATACAGCTACATAGCCGAATGCAGGAACAAGACCAAGCGCAACACCGCCTCTTGCCACCATCTCAAATACTCCTGCAAACACAGCAAGCTGACTGTTTCCAAGACCCTGTATCGAAAAGCGGATAATGTTTACGAATGCAAGCGGAATATAAAACACTACATTGAGCAACAAAAACTGACGTGCAAGGTCGAGAATTTCTGTCTGAGTGCCGTCAATAAACAGCTTTGAAAACTCTCCGCCGAACGGGATTATCACGATAAGGGCGATTACGGCATAAGCTATGCCGAGTATTGAGCATTTTTTAACGCCGTTTTCGATACGGTCAACCTTACCTGCTCCGACATTC
>CAVJKI010000143.1:0-5521 GCA_963649995.1 Sodaliphilus sp. | reverse complement strand
ATCAGTGAGAGCATCGTTGTGCAGTGGATAGTAATGCTGGTTCTCGGCATTTTATTCTTTATACTGGGCAGAAATCTCAAGGTGAGATCTACCTCACGCAGACAGATGGCGGCTGAGTACCTTGTCAACTTCTTCAACAATATGGTGCGTGACACCATGGGTGAGAAATACAGAAAATACACCCCCTACATCGGCGGACTTTTCTGCTTCTCTATTTTATCGAGCCTTATGGGCTTATTCGGCTTAAGATGCCCGACCTCGGACCTTTCCGTAATTGCCACATGGGGCATTACCACGTTCGTACTGACACTCAGAAACAAGCTGAAAACAGGCGGTATCAAGGGCTATTTAAAGGGCTTTATCGAGCCTATGCCTTTCATGCTCCCGTTCAATATAATCGGTGATATAGCGAACCCCGCTTCACAGACACTGCGTCACTTTGCAAATATCCTCGCAGGCTCTGTAATCGGCGGACTTATCTATTTTGCTTTAGGACAGGTTGCAAACGGTCTTGCATCTATCGGCGTTCCTGCTGTATGCTCACTGTACTTTGACTTGTTCTCGGCATTCATTCAGGCTTACATCTTCTGCACACTGACAATGGCTTATGTTTCAATGGCAGAATGCGGAGATGACTAAAAAGGTTTACCCCCACAGGAAACTGTGGTGTAATAAAAACAATAATCTACCGACAGGTAGAATAAAATGACGGAGGACTTTGATATGGAAAACTTATCACAGGCTATCGTACTGGGCTCATCTGCAATAGGTGCAGGTCTTGCTATGATCGCAGGTCTCGGCCCCGGTATCGGTGAAGGCTTCTGCGGCGGTAAGGCTGTTGAGGCGATCGGCAGACAGCCCGAAGCTTCGGGCGCAATCACGAGAACAATGATCATCGGTGACGCTCTTGCAGAAACCACAGGTCTTTACTCACTCGTTATCGCTCTGCTGCTGATGTTTGCAAACCCCTTCATCGGTCAGCTTTAAGCTCAGGCAGACTACAACACGAAAGGATTGAAGTGAAATGACGGATATGCTGAGAATAGCCGAGGAAGCGGCTGAACAGGCAAAGTTTTCTCTGGTCAGCATAGATCTTAACACTATAGTCTTCACTCTGATCAACACGCTTATTATCGTTCTGCTTTATTTCTTCTTCTTACACAAGCCCGTCTGCAAGATTCTTGACGAGCGTGCAAATACGGTAAATAAGGATATGGACGACGCACAGAAGGCAAAGGAAGAAGCCGCCGCAGTAAAGGCAGACTACGAACAGCGCCTTGAAGCCTCAAAGGAAGAAGCAGCCCGCATTGTAGCAGACGCTACAAAGAAGGCGCAGGCAAGAGAGGAAGAAATAATCTCTGCCGCAAACGAGGAAGCCGCTTCCATGAAGCAGCGTGCGGAAGAATCTATTGAGCGTGAAAAGAAGCGTGCAGTAAACGAGATAAAGGAAGAAATTTCCGATATGGTCGTTATGGCGGCTTCAAAGGTTGCCGAGAAGGAGATAAACGCACAGGACAACGAGAAGATAATCGACTCGGTTCTGTCGCAGATCGGAAAGGAGAACTGAAATGGCGGCTGTTGACAAGACATACGGCGACGCACTGTTCTCTCTTGTTACCGATGAGGATGAAAAGGCTCTGCCCGACATTCTCGGACAGCTTAAAGGTGTTTCGGAGGTGTTTTCCGCCGAACCCGAATTCATAAAGCTGCTGCGTACTCCTACCATTCCCATTGAAGAAAAAACAGGGCTTATAAAAGAGGTCTTTGACGGCAGGGTGCATAGGTTTGTACTGAACTTCCTTTGCATACTGACAGAAAACGACAGACTGCCCGACTTTGAGAGGATACTGGCATACTTCACTGAGCTGTATAACGAAAAGCTCGGTATCGCAGACATTACCGTAACATCTGCAATGCCTCTTTCCGATACAGCGGCTGAAAAGATCAGAGCAAAAATGGCTGAAATTACGGGTAAGACCGTTAATACGACGCTTAAAACTGATGAAAAGCTCATCGGCGGCGTTGTTATCAGCTACGGCAATACGACTATCGACGGAAGCGTCAGGGCAAGACTTGAACAGCTGAAGGCGGATATTGCCGGAAACATCGACTGACGTGCAGACGTCCGCCGATCAAAAAATACGAAAGGAAGAACCTCCAATGGATTTACGCCCGGATGAAATAACAGGCATAATTAAATCCCGGATCAAGGACTACGGCTCAAAGATCCGTCTTGAAGACACAGGTACGGTTGTAACTGTCGGTGACGGTATCGTTCGTATACACGGACTTGAAAAGTGTATGATGAATGAGCTGCTGGAATTTGAGAACGGCGTCCGCTGCATGGCGCTCAACTTAGAGCAGGACTTTGTCGGTGCAGTTATGCTGGGCTCAGATGCCGAGATCAAAGAGGGCGATACAGTAAAGCGTACAGGCTCTGTCGTATCTGTACCCGTAGGCGAGGAGCTGCTCGGACGAGTAGTAAACGCACTGGGACAGCCTATCGACGGCAAGGGCGCTATACTCGCAAAGGAAACACGCCCGATCGAGAAGATCGCACCCGGTATCATTACGAGAAAATCTGTTAATGTTCCGTTACAGACAGGTATCAAGGCTATCGACTCCATGATACCGATAGGCAGAGGTCAGCGTGAGCTGATCATCGGCGACAGACAGACAGGTAAGACCGCCATTGCGATTGATACAATCATAAATCAGAAAAAGACAGACGTAATTTGTATATACGTTGCTATAGGTCAGAAGGCTTCTACGGTTGCAAACGTTGTAGAACAGCTCACAGCCGCAGGCGCTATGGACTACACAATAGTAGTATCCGCTACCGCAAGTGAGCTTGCGCCCTTACAATACATCGCACCCTACTCAGGCTGTACCATGGGTGAATACTTCATGGAAAAGGGTAAGGACGCACTTATAATCTACGACGACCTGTCCAAGCACGCTGTGGCTTACAGAGCACTTTCTCTGCTCCTCAAGCGTCCGCCCGGACGTGAGGCTTACCCCGGCGACGTATTCTATCTTCATTCAAGACTGCTCGAAAGAGCCGCAAACTTAAACGAGAATTACGGCGGCGGATCACTCACCGCACTGCCTATCATCGAAACACAGGCAGGCGACGTTTCAGCTTATATCCCGACCAACGTGATTTCCATCACCGACGGTCAGATATTCCTTGAAACAGAGCTGTTCCACTCAGGTGTAAGACCTGCGGTAAACCCCGGTATCTCGGTATCCCGTGTCGGCGGTAACGCACAGATAAAGGCTATGAAGAAGGTTTCGGGTACTCTTAAGCTCGAATATTCGCAGTTCAGAGAGTTACAGAGCTTCTCACAGTTCGGCTCGGATCTTGATAAGGATACAAAGGAACGTCTTGCAAAGGGCGAGCGTATCGTTGAGATATTAAAGCAGGGACAGAATGCTCCCGCAGCTGTTGAAAACCAGGTTATAATCATTTATGCCGTTATCAACAACTATCTCAAGGACATTCCGCTTGATAAGGTAAGCGACTTTGAACGTGACCTGTACAGACACATGGAAGAAGCTCACCCCGACATCACAGCAAGCATAAGAGAAGAAAAGGTACTCACTCCCGAAAACGAAGAAAAGCTGAAAGCCGCTCTTAAGGATTTCTCGGAGAAGTACGTTTAAGACTAAGATATAAGAATTAAGCGAAAGGAAGAATAGTTATGAAAAAGGCATCACTTGTACTGAGCATCGTTGCTTTGAGCATATCCGCACTCACCCTTGCGCTCACGGTTTTAGAACTGTTCTATAAAAAGACGACTTATATCGACAGTGATAATATCCGATAAAGGAGGCTTTGCATGGCTTCGGGAAATATGAAGGACATCAAGCGCAGAGTAAAAAGCGTTGAGTCCACTATGCAGATAACGAAGGCTATGGAGCTTGTTGCCTCGTCAAAACTCAGAAAGGCTAAGCTTCGTGCCGAGGACGCACGTCCGTTCTTTGATGCACAGTATTCCCTTATGTGCCGTATAGCAGGCGAGACGGAGAACTTAAGCACCGTATATACAAGACACAGAGAGGTAAAAAACCGTCTGTTCATTGTAATTGCGGGCGACAGAGGTCTTGCAGGCGGTTACAACTCCAATATACTGAAGCTCGTACAGCAGACGCACGGCGATGAATATATGCCAAAGATAATAGCTGTCGGCAAGAAGTCTGCGGAGTTCTTTACAAAGCACGAATACGACGTAGTGGCGCAGTTCCCCGGCATTGCGGAGCATATCAAAACGGCAGACGCTGCCGATATAGCGCAGATAGCAACAGACCTTTTCGTAAAGGGCGAGGTAGATGAGATAGAGCTGTTCTTCACACAGTTTGTATCTCCCCTTGTACAAACGCCTACCCGTATGCCCGTACTCCCCATAGATGCTCCGACAGGCGGAGCAGTACCCGAAAACAAGGCGGGTACTACTTACGACCCAAGCCCTGAGGCTGTTTTCAACCGTGTGATACCTAAGCTTATCACAAGCCTTATCATGTGTGCTGTTAACGAAAGCTACGCATCAGAGCTTGGCGCAAGACGAACAGCTATGGAAAACGCAACGGACAACGCAGAGGAAATGATCGCAATCCTGTCACTCATGTACAACCGTGCAAGACAGGAGAAGATCACGAACGAACTCAATGAGATCGTGTCGGGTGCTAATGCGCTGAATTAATTAGAAAGGACAGGACTGATCTATGCCACAGAATATCGGCACGGTAGTGCAGATCATCGGTGCGGTGCTTGATATAAAGTTCCCTCCCGAAAATCTGCCTAACCTGCTTAACGCCATAGAGATAGAACACGAGGGTAAGAAGCTGACCGTTGAAGTAGCTCAGCATATCGGCGACGATACGGTACGTTGTATTGCAATGGGCAGTACGGACGGACTTGTAAGAGGACTTCCGGCAGTTGATACGGGTGCTTCCATAAAAGTTCCCGTAGGCAGACAGACCCTCGGAAGAATATTCAATCTGCTCGGCGAGGCTGTTGATAACAAGCCCCAGCCCGAAACAGAAGAAAAATGGGAGATCCACCGTCCCGCTCCGTCATTCGAGGAGCAGGAGGGTTCAACACAGGTACTTGAAACGGGTATCAAGGTCGTAGACCTTATCGCACCTTACCTCAAGGGCGGTAAGATAGGTCTGTTCGGCGGTGCCGGCGTTGGTAAGACCGTACTTATCATGGAGCTTATCAACAACATCGCTAAACAGCACGGCGGTCTTTCGGTATTCACAGGTGTCGGTGAACGTACCCGTGAGGGTAACGACCTTTACAACGAAATGACCGAGTCCGGCGTTATCGAAAAGACTACGCTTGTATACGGTCAGATGAACGAGCCGCCCGGAGCCAGAATGAGAGTAGCGCTCTCAGGTCTTACAATGGCTGAATACTTCCGTGATAAGGAAGGTCAGGACGTACTGCTCTTTATAGATAATATATTCAGATTTACACAGGCAGGCTCCGAGGTTTCGGCACTGCTCGGACGTATGC
>CAVJKI010000142.1:0-5557 GCA_963649995.1 Sodaliphilus sp. | reverse complement strand
GTTATGGTGATAATGCTTAAATAGTGGTTTTTAAAATAAACGCCGTAGGCGTACCACAATTATTCATTATTCATTATAAAAAGAAACAGCCCCTAAGGGCTGTCCTATATAAATTGATTGAATTAAATCAGAAACTCCTCGTACTCATGCTTATGAAGCTTGTCTACAAGTGCAGTCACCGCAATACCGTCTTCACGGTACTCCTCACTCAGCACCTTTCCGTGCGAGTGCAGAGCCGCCGCAAGACCCGACTTGTCATACGGTATCAGCATTTCCATACGGCTCACCTTGTCGGTCAGATTGTCCGATATGGCTTTCAGCAGTTCGTCAAAGCCCGTGCCGTTCTTTGCGGAGATCATAACCGTGTTTTCTGCGGGCGGAAGCTCATAATCAAGCTTGTCGCACTTGTTCAGTACGGTTATAACGGGTATTTCCCCACAGCCAAGCTCTAATAACAGAGAAAGCGTTGTTTCGGCTTTCTCCTTGGCTTCGGGGTCGGACGCATCGCAAACATGCAGGATAATATCGGCACTTGCCGCCTCCTCAAGCGTTGACTTGAACGCTTCTACAAGGTGGTGTGGCAGGCGTCTTATCAGTCCTACCGTGTCAACGAGCGTAAGGCTTCTTCCGTCGGGCAGCTCGATGGCTCTTGAAGTAAGATCAAGAGTTGCAAACAGCTTGTCCTCGGCAAGCACGCCTGCGCCTGTAAGGGCATTCAGCAGGGTGGATTTGCCTGCGTTGGTATATCCGACGATAGCTCCCACGCATACGCTGTCTTTTTTTCGGCGGCGGCGTGACAGCTCACGGCGCTTTTCAAGCTCCTTAAGCTCATCGCTGAGCTTCTCTATTCTCCGTCTTATATGACGGCGGTCTGTTTCAAGCTGGGTTTCGCCCGGTCCTCTCGTACCGATACCGCCGCCAAGACGTGATAACGATGTACCGATTCCCATAAGACGGGGCAGACGGTATTTGAGCTGAGCCAGCTCGACCTGCAATTTACCCTCGTTTGTGACCGCTCTGCCTGCGAATATATCAAGTATAAGCATGGTGCGGTCTATTACACGCACCGAGGTTATGTCCTCGATATTGCGTATCTGACTGGAGCTAAGCTCCATATCAAAGATGATAAGCCGTGCGTCAAGGTCCTTTGCGGCAACACTGAGTTCTTCAATTTTGCCCTCGCCGAGGATAGTCGCACTTTCAATAGCAGGACGCTTCTGAAGAATACGGCATACAGTCACCGCTCCTGCGGTTTCAGCCAGTTCTTCAAGCTCGTCCATAGATATTTCCGCATCGTATTCGCCGGTGTCAACGCCTGCGAGTATGGCACGGGTCAATTCGTTTTCCTTTAAAATCGGATTGTTTACGGTTGATTCGTTCATAATGTTCCTTTCCGGTTTATTAATAATAAAGTAAATTTATGCGGTATTCCGCAAAAGGTGGTAATCTTTATGAAGTTCCAAGAATATGACGTTATCATTGTCGGCACGGGTGTTTCGGGTCTTTATGCGGCTCTGAACCTTGACAGCAGTATGAAGATACTCATGCTCTCAAAGCGTGAGCTGACACTGTGCAACTCGGCACTCGCACAGGGCGGTGTTGCCGCTGTAATGGATACGTCAAACGACAACTACGAACTGCACATCAAGGATACTCTTATAGCCGGCGGCTACAAGAACAATATCGACAATGTACGCATACTCGTTGAGCAAGGTCCGAAAGACGTTAAAAATCTGCTCAACTACGGAGTAGACTTCGACAGAAAGCAGGACGGCTCGATCGACCTTACTCTTGAGGGCGGACACTGCCGTCACAGGATAGCTCACCACAAGGACAGCACAGGTTTTGAAATTGTTACATCTCTTATAGAGGGTGTAAAAAAATTACCTAATGTAACCATTCTGGAAAACTCACATCTGTTGGGTCTTACCAAACGTGACGACAATTTCCTGTTCGATGTACTCCATGAGGGAAAGCACAGCTATTATACCACAAAAAACACCGTTCTTGCAACAGGCGGTATCGGCAGAGTTTACGACTACACTACAAACTCCGCAATAGCAACAGGCGACGGCATACAGTTTGCATATAATATGGGTGCTGATATTCAGCATTTAAGCTACATACAGTTCCACCCCACAGCCTTTGCCGATCACGAAAACCGTGAGTGCTTCCTCGTTTCCGAGGCGGCAAGAGGTGAGGGCGCATATCTTCTCAACTGCCACAAGGAGCGTTTCATGCACAAGTATGAGCCTGAACGCAAGGAGCTTGCTCCCCGTGACGTGGTTTCAAAGGATATGCTGAAAGAACAGAAAGAAACAGGCAGTGACAAGTTCTATCTTGATATTTCGTACAAAGACCCCGAATTTGTCAGAAACCGCTTCCCGATGATATATAACAAGGTCCTTGAAAAGGGCTATGACATGACAAAAGAGCCTATCCCGATATATCCCTGCCAGCATTATCTGATGGGCGGTATCGGCGTAAACGGACACGGTGCAACCAATGTCAAGGGCTTATATGCCGCAGGCGAATGTGCGCATACGGGCGTACACGGAATCAACCGTCTTGCAAGTAACTCACTGCTTGAAGCACTGGTATTCAGCCGTCTTATCGCCGAGGACATCAACAAGAACAACGTTCATCACGAACTCGGAACGGTTGAAATTGATTATCCGTCACCCGAGGGCAAGCCGCTCCCCAAGGGAATCCGTACAGAGATAAGACACATTATGCAGCGTTCATATTTCGTAGTACCCGACTATGTTGAAGCGGGAAGGGACATAAAGCGTGTGACGGAGCTTAAAGACTTGCTCGATAACGGCGGATTTGAGGTAACTCCCGATTATATCGAGGCTAAGTCGCTGACGACTGTTGCATACATAATCCTCAGCGAAGTAGTTGCAGAGGGAAAGGAAAAGGGTATTATCGAATGAAATTATTACAGTTTTACGTTGACGACCTGATAAAAAGAGCAATAACAGAGGATATAAACTATATAGACAGCACGACCGATCTGCTTATTGACAAGGACGATATATCGGAAGCGTATTTTGTATCAAAGGCTGACGGCGTACTCGCAGGCATTGACGTTGCAATGCGTGTATTCACATTACTTGATGATACTATTGAGATGAATATTCATTTCAAGGACGGCGACGCTATAAAAAAAGGCGATGTTATCGCCGAGTTCAAAGGTCACACCTGTGCTATGCTGAAAGCCGAGCGTACAGCGCTTAATCTTTTACAGCACATGAGCGGTATTGCAAGCTACACTAACAAGTGCGTAAAGGCGGTCGAGGGTACTAACGCATCTATCGCAGACACAAGAAAGACATTACCCGGCTTACGTCCTTTACAGAAATATTCTGTAGTTGCAGGCGGCGGAAGAAACCACCGTTACAACCTTACAGACGCCGCTATGCTTAAGGATAACCATATTGACGCATACGGCGGAATAACACAGACTGTTACGGCACTGCGTAAAAAGGCAGGACACATGCTCCGGATCGAGGTCGAAGTGCGCAACTTTGACGAGCTGAATGAGGCTCTTGCCGTAAAGGCTGACGTTATCATGCTTGACAACATGAGCTGTGAGGATATGAAGAAAGCCGTTGAGATAAACGCAGGCAGAGCAAAGCTTGAAGCAAGCGGAAACGTAACGCTTGACAATATCCGTGACGTTGCGCTGACAGGCGTTGATATAATCAGCCTCGGCGCTCTTACACACAGTGTCACGGCATTTGACATTTCGATGAAGTGGAAGAAGAAAGCATGACAAACTGCGACTGTTGTGTAAACTACGTCTATGACGACGAATACGACTGCTACACCTGTCTTGTAAATCTTGACGAGGACGAAATGCGCCGTTTTATAACGGGCGACAACTACAACTGCCCGTATTTCAGAAACGATGATGAATACGAGCTTGCAAGGAAGCAGTAACGCTGAAAGGAAAAGCTATGACACAGATACCGAGAGGTGACAAATCATATATCGGAAAGACTGTCACGGTGACGGTTGACCGCCCGATAGGTACACACCACCCCAAGCACTCTGAGATAATATATCCGATAAACTACGGCTATGTCGAGGGACTTCTCGGCGGTGACGGCGAGGAGCAGGACGTGTATATCCTCGGAATAGACAAGCCCGTTGACAAGGCGGAATGTGTGATCATCGCAACGATCATGCGTACAAACGACAACGAGGACAAGTGGGTCGGCGTACCGGCTGAGCTTGTCGGCTCTGAGCTTTGCTGTGAGTGCAATATAGTGAATGCCGTGCATTTCCAGGAGCAGTTCCACACCGCCGAAATATTTGCCTTGTACGAAAAGACCTGCGGTGCGGTAATGTACACGGGAGACGGCGATGACCGCAGATATTTCCTTATCAAGAATAACAGCGGACATATCGGCTTTCCGAAAGGTCATATAGAATACGGCGAAAGCGAGCGAGAGACCGCTCTGCGTGAGGTTTTCGAGGAATGCGGACTTAAAGCCGAGCTGGACGAAAATTTCCGTGCGGAATACACGTTCCACACTCTTGACAATACCGAAAAGACAAGCGTATTCTTTGCAGGAAGATTTGATAAGGACGCCGCTGTTACCATTCAGCAGGAGGAGGTCATAGGCGACTGGCTGTTAAGCTATGAGGACGCTATGAACAAGCTGAACTGGGAGCAGGATAAGGGCATACTTAAAGCCTGTGAGGAGTATCTGAACGGGAAAAACAAGTAGAAACTACAATCCGTTATAATATGAAAACAACCGCAGTATCGGAGCAATTTCGGTACTGCGGTTTACTTGCATTGTCAGACAGTATTTCTTTCGGATAAACTGACAGCTGAATTCGGAAAAGGGTTTACAGTATCTAATTTACGAAATATGAGCCAGTTTTATCTTGCATTTCTAAAACGCTACACAGTGGCGGTCAATTCATCTCCCGAAAGTGCGCCAGCACTCTGAAAGGAAGTGAAGCTGTGTACATAACATTCGATAATTTAATTCAGCTTGGTATTTTCCTGACGGGATTTGCCGCAGTTATACTCAGCATTTTATCTTTTAACAAAAAGAAATAACCGCCTCCGTCGCAAACAGAAGGCGGTTATTTTTTAACCACTCAAAGGAAGCGACCGTCTGTCGTTTCCCTCTTTTTGTATCTTTAGTTATAATACAGCTCTGCCTGAATGTCAAGCACGCAAAGCTGCACTGAGAATATAACGGAGTTTATTTTTCATCTGAAACAGTAAAGAGTTTATCAACACTCACACCCAATATTTTCGCAATGACATACAGCTCTTTATCGTTTGCAAGTCGAAGCTGACCTTCAAGCTTTGAATAGCTTGAAGAATTAATGTCACAGCCGCACACCTGCATACGGGCAATGAAATCCTTTTGCTTTATCCCCTTTTGCTTGCGCAAACTCTCAATATTCCTGCCTACCATATTTGCCGTGCCGTAGTCTTTCTTGCGGATTTTCATACGCCGTTCCCCCCTTATATTCTTAATTAGAATTATAAAGGAAAAACGCTTGACAAAATTCCGTAAAAGAATTA
>CAVJKI010000141.1:2352-5664 GCA_963649995.1 Sodaliphilus sp. | reverse complement strand
GGCACACACTTTGCAATTGTATTCTGATAAATAAATTATGAATTGATTTGGTTTGGGGAGAAAGGAAGTAGAAAAATGGCGGCAAAGCGCAATATAAATAATCAATCAAAAGCAGACGGCACAAAGCCCTCAAAGTCTGCCGGCAATACCAAAAAGAGAAGCGATGCTACCGAACAAAAGCAAAAGGAACTGAGCGAACTCCGTAAGGCGGAGCTTGAAAAAGAACAGCTTTCAAAAAGGCGCAGAAGCTCAATAATACTGTTCGCTATCGGCGTTCTCATGGTTGTGTTCACAATTGTAGGCTTTATCGGCAGTCTTAACAGAGCGGCAGGCGACAGTCTGAATCTGCTTGATATGATTTATTCTTTCCTTTGCGGAGTGTTTGGCTTTACCGTATTTTTTACAGGACCTATCGTTATATATGTTGCTGTACTTATCGCTACGGATAAGAGCAGAACAAGTATACTTACAAAGCTGTTACAGCTTTCGGGCGGTATTGTGATACTCAGTACGGCCATACAGATACTGTTTGTGGGAAGCGTCGGCAAAGGCACGTCCGATCTTATCGGAGCAATAGGAAGCCTTTATAATGACGGAACAAGGCTCATAGGCGGCGGAATTATAGGCGGTCTTCCTGCTTGGTTGCTGCTCCTTTTCGGAAATGTAGGGGCAATAGTGCTTATTATACTTATTGCTTTCGTTTTTGTTATGCTCATAAGCAGAAAATCGCTTGTGGATTTTCTCGGTGCGGTCGGAAAGCCTGTTAAAAAAGTAGCTGTTACTGCTAAGGAAAAGCATGAACAGCACAAGGAAGAAATGGAGAACCTGCGCCGTGAGCAGGAACAGAAGCGTATGCTGTCGGAAAGCGAGAGAAAAGAACGCCTTGCACAGCTGGAAATGAATGCGGTAGACAGTACAAAGACTTCATTGAAGGACAGACAGGATGTCAATGCCAAGGAACAAAAAATTGACAGTGATAATTTTATCAACGAGCTGAATAATTATAACGGTATAGTTTCTCCGAAGCCCGACGAGGCAATGCAGTGCAGTAATGAAAAGCTACCCGATATTGCGCCTGAGGAGGATATACATACATCATGCGAAAAGCTGCCCGAAATACCAAATGCAGATATTGATAAGACGGGTAAAGCTAATGCCGCTGAAAGCAATGCCGTGAAAGAAAACAAATCCGCAACAAGTCAAGCGTTTAATGAGAGTTATCCGCCGTTGCCTGAATATCCCCCCGAAGTAGTTAATCCTGTTGAAGCTGCTTTGAATTCGTTCATAGAAGAAACAAACGGTGAACGGGAAATGACATTACAGCGTGAAGAACAATTCGTTAATGATGTCAGCGAGCCTGTTGCTTTGCCTGATGAGATTCCTGTTCCGACAAATAGCAATAGTGTGGATGAACTGCAAAATGCGGATAGCGGTGCAGATAAAACAAGCAAGTATGACGGTGAAGATAAGCTTTACAGCGTAACTTTAGATGTGGACGATCACCCTCTGCCTCCTACCTCACTCTTAGATGAAATTATGCCAGGAAAGGCTCAGGAGGATATTAACAGAGAGCTTGAAACAAATGCAAACACTATCGTTGAAGCATTACGCAGCTTTGGCGTACAGACAAAGTGTATAGGCACTTGCAGAGGTCCGTCTGTTACAAGATATGAGTTACAGCCTGCGGCAGGTGTTAAAATTTCAAAAATTACGGGACTTGCCGATGATATTGCACTTAATCTTGCGGCTTCGGGTATCCGTATTGAAGCACCTATTCCCAATAAGCCCGCTGTCGGTATTGAAGTACCGAACAAGATAAGAGACACAGTACCGTTCAGACAGCTTATAGAAAGCGATGAAATAGCAGAGAAGAAAAGTAAGCTTGCGGCTGTACTCGGAAAGGACATTTCCGGCGAGATAGTAATTGCAGACATTGCGGAAATGCCGCATTTGTTAATTGCGGGTACTACAGGCTCAGGTAAATCTGTATGCGTTAACTCTATAATTATGTCTATACTGTTCAGAAGCAAGCCCGAAGAAGTCCGCTTTATAATGGTTGACCCTAAAGCGGTAGAATTTATGGCGTACAACGGTATTCCGCATCTGCTTATTCCCGTAGTGACAGACGCTAAAAAGGCGGCAGGCGCACTCAACTGGGCAGTAGGCGAAATGCTGAAAAGATACAGTATGTTCTCGGAATATAACGTCCGTAATATTCACGGTTATAACTCGCTTGCCGATAAAGACCCTGAAATGAAGAAGATGGAGCAGATCGTAATTTTCATAGACGAGCTTGCTGACCTTATCATGGCGTCGAAGAACGAGGTCGAGGACAGTATATGCCGTCTTGCTCAGATGGCGAGAGCCGCAGGTATGCACCTTGTTATTGCTACTCAGCGTCCGACCGTAGATGTTGTTACGGGTCTTATTAAGGCGAATATACCAAGCCGTATTGCACTTAAGGTAAGTTCGGGTACGGACAGCCGTGTAATAATGGACGAGCAGGGAGCTGAGAAACTTCTCGGTAAGGGCGATATGCTGTTCAAATCGGTTTCAATGCCGAAGCCTACCCGTGTGCAGGGCTGCTGGATTTCTGATAAGGAAGTCGAGCGTGTTGTTGATTTTCTCAAGAATAAGTTCGAGCTTGATTATGACGATGACGTTATGAAGGAAGTTGAACGTCAGGCAGAGCTTGTGAAGGGCAATGATAAGTCGTCTGAGGGAATGGGTTTTGAAAGCGGTGATATTGATGTCAGTGATGATAAGCTAGAGGACGCTATAAGAATAGTTGTTGAGAACGGACAGGCAAGCGTCAGCACATTACAGAGAAAATTAAAGCTTGGTTTCGGCAGAGCTGCTCGACTTGTCGATGTAATGGAAGAAATGGGTATCGTAGGACCGTCACAGGGAAGCAAACCGAGAGAGGTACTTATGACCAAGGAACAGTATTACGAACGTCAGATGAATAAACAACAATAAAGGAACGTGAAATAAATGCCTTTTTTACCTATATCAAAGCAGGATATGAAAGACAGAGGGATAGATCAGCTTGATTTCATCTGCATTACAGGTGACGCTTATGTTGATCACCCGTCGTTCGGCATTGCGATCATTTCCCGTATGCTTGAAAGCTGTGGCTGTAATGTCGGAATTATTGCACAGCCTGTAACAGATGAAGATTTCAAAAAGCTCGGTGAGCCGAAATACTGTTTTCTTGTAACAGGCGGTAATATTGACAGTATGGTATCAAACTATACCGTATTCAAGAAAAAGCGTTGGGATGATGCCTATTCCGAGGGAGGAAAGGGCGGT
>CAVJKI010000141.1:0-2342 GCA_963649995.1 Sodaliphilus sp. | reverse complement strand
GGCGGTAAACGTCCCGACAGAGCTGTTACAGTTTATTGCAGAACGCTCTTAAGACTGTTTCCGCATAAAGAAATTGCTATCGGTGGACTTGAGGCAAGTCTGCGCCGCTTTGCTCATTATGACTATTGGGCTGACAAGGTTATGCCGTCAATTCTCGTTGACAGCGGAGCACAGCTTCTTATGTACGGTATGGGTGAGTTGACTATCGTTCAGCTTTACAGAGCCCTTGCCGATGGAAAGAAGTTGTCTGAGATACACGACATCAGAGGAACCTGCTACCTTACTGAGCCTAAGAACACGCCGCTCGGTGCTGTGCAGTGTGATAGTTACGAGATAGTAAGCGAGAACAAGAAAGCGTATGCAAAATCCTGCCGTCAGCAGTATGACGAGCAGGACGAGGTTTACGGAAGGACTATGGTACAGCGCCACGGAAGCATGATGCTTGTACAGAATCCGCCTCAGAGAAGCCTTACGCAGAGTGAATTTGACAAGGCTTATGAGCTTCCTTATATGAAGGCTTATCACCCATGTTATGAAAAGGGCGGCGGAGTGCCGGGAATCAAGGAAGTTGAGTTTTCTATTACCCATAACAGAGGCTGCTTCGGTTATTGCAATTTCTGCTCCATAGCACTTCATCAGGGCAGAAGAATACAGACAAGAAGTGAAGAATCGGTTATCAATGAGGCGATAGACCTTACTAAAAAACCGGGCTTCAAGGGGTATATCCATGATGTCGGCGGACCTACAGCAAACTTCCGCAGAACGTCCTGCGACAAGCAGGAAAAAGCAGGACTTTGCAAGGGAAAAAAGTGCCTTGCACCTGAGCCTTGTCCCGCACTTAAGGTAGACCATAGCGAGTATCTTGAAATGCTGAGAAAGATACGCTCTATAAAAAATGTAAAACGTGTGTTTATTCGTTCGGGTATAAGATACGACTATATGATGAAAGATAAGAATGACGAGTTTTTCAAGGAGCTTGTCGCACATCATGTCAGCGGACAGCTTAAAGTTGCTCCCGAACACGCAAGCAACAAGGTACTTGACCTTATGGGTAAACCTCATATTGAAGTGTATGAGGACTTTGAAAAGAAATTCTACAAGTACACAAAGGAATGCGGAAAAGAGCAGTATTTAGTGCCTTATCTTATGTCGTCGCACCCCGGCTGTACAATCAAAGAGGCAGTAGAGCTTGCGGTATTCCTGAAAAAGCATAATATAAGACCTGAACAGGTACAGGACTTTTATCCGACACCGGGAACAATATCCACTGCTATGTATTACACGGGACTTGATCCATATACTATGCAGGAGGTATATATTCCCCGTGACCCAAAAGAAAAAGAGATGCAACGTGCGCTCTTACAGTATTATAAAAAAGAGAATAAACAGATAGTCGCAAAGGCACTTACGAAGGCAGGACGCCGTGACCTTATAGGATGTGGTAAGGAATGTCTTATTACACCCGACGGATTATCTTTAGAACAAAACAGAAAAGGAACAACTAAAAATGGCAAGAACCCCTCTGCAAAAACAAAGACGTATCAACGACAGAGCAATAAGAGCGGCAGCAGGAGTAAAATGCAGAAGAAAAAGCACTAATATCTTTATTGCGGTGATTATCATCGCTGTGTGCGCTTTTGCTTTCCTCACCCTCAACGAGCATATATTGAATATTGAAAAGCTTCCCAGCTGGAGTTGGATATTCGGGGATAGAAACCATGCGGTAAATATGGCGGTAACTGACCTGTGCTTACCGTATTTAAAATAAGGAGAACGCTATGCTTACAGTTGACAGATTTGAAGAAAATAAAGCTGTAATCTTCGATGATGACAGGCAGATCATAATAGACAGAGATAAGCTTTCTCTCGATGTCAAAGAAGGCGATGTGGTTATCCTTACGGATAACGGCGTATATGTTCCCGATAAAGCGGAAACGGAGCAGATAAGAAACGATAATTTCAGCCTTCTGCAAAGATTACTGAATAAATGAAAATGCCCTGCGGTAAAGTGATGCCGCAGGGTTGCTTTTATATTCAGAAGCTTGTGTGTACTTCCGTATAATCGCCGCTTTTCCCAAGCCTTAGCGTCTGATCGTTATCGAGCGTCAGTTTTGCGTTTGATATTTCACCGTCAAGCTGTTTTCGCACAGCCGTGATAAATTCATTGGCACTTTCCGATTTACAGAAAACTTTCAGCAGCTTTTCCAGCGTTGAGATGTCGTTTTCGTTTTCTATCAATATTTCTATTTCGGATTTATCAATAACTCCGCTTTTGTCATAAACAATTCTCAGCTTTGATGTACGGCTGTTATCAGCTGTGGATTTTGTATAAAGATACACAG
>CAVJKI010000140.1:0-5672 GCA_963649995.1 Sodaliphilus sp. | reverse complement strand
TTATAACGCCGTTTTGCGTTGTAGTGCTTTTGCTGAACATCTCGCAAAGCCTGTTGCACTTTCTGTCCGAAAGGTGTTCTTCTTTGATAAGCGAATTACTGAACGTGAGCCTTGCGGAAATGCCGTACTTCTGCGTAAGCTCAAGCACCTTTTTCGGCTCATCATCGCCGAATCCCACACGTCCGCCGCCCCACAGGCAGTCCGCAGGCGCACCGTATATTGAGCCTATCTCGCACCAATCGTAAAAGTATTCCCTGCGGTTATAAAACAAGGGCAGAAACAGGCTGTACAGCTCGTAAAATTCAAACAGACCTGGGAGATGGTAGTATGCCGTTCCGTCGCATTTTTTGTAAGCTTCCTGCGTCATATTCCCACCCCTTTACTTGACAAAAAATGTTTTCACTGTGCCGTTACTTATTCGCTTCGCCGATTTTCTTTGCAAAAAGCATACACGTCAGCGGTACTTGCTTCTTATCTAAATCAAGCATGACCTGCCGTTCCTGTACACGGGTAAATCCCCTGTGTTCATAAAACTGATAGGTACAGCCGTTGTCGGTATAAAGATAAACGGTTTTACCTTTTTCTTCGGATTCAAATGCCGATAACAAAGCCGTACCTACACCCTTGATTTTGCAATCGGGATCGGCGGCGAGGAAAACTATCTCTCCGTCAGGGCTGTTATCTTTAAAAAAAGAGCTGTACATATCCTTATTTGCGTTGTCATACTCGCTTACGCCTTTTCCTACAATAAGGTGCTGTAGCAAATTTATCGCTTTCACATAGATTTTTCTTGATACGCTGTGATAGCGTTTTGGCTTGTCCTTCATATCGGCAAGCAGAACACCGACAAAAGCACCGTTGACATAAGCGCCGTATACTCTTGTGGCACGGTTTAATTCCATGTACCAAAAATATTTGGCATACAGATTTAAAAGCGTTTTGCTATCCGTATACCAATCAAAGTGCATTCCCGTGATTGCAAATTGCTGAGCTTTTTTATGATCCTGCTTACGAATTTCTTTTATCTCAATCACTTGATCCACCTCGAAGCCTTTAACTTTTTATTTCAAAAATCAACTATCATGTAATTTTTTCGTAGGGCGAGGGGCTTGCCCCTCCCGCTACACCAACTGTCGGCATTACCGCAATTCTTGCGAACAGTCTGCCAAGTGCTGAAAATCGTTCCTGACTTTAACGAATGTATATGTGCTTTGCAGTATCACACAAAACTAAATAAGCTTATCCGCAAAAAATCACTTTCTGAAAAAGTGAAAATCACAGCAATCTCCGCCGTAACCCAGTGTTTTTGTTCTTGTAAAGCCTATTTTCTTAAGTCCGCCGTATGTAACATCGTCAACATCGCAGAACAGTCTGCAAAGCTCCTCACAGCCGTTTTCAACGCAAGCGGTGTGCCACAGACATTTCGTGATGGTAACATCATAAAAATCCTTGCCGCTGTTTTGCGTGCTTACCTGCAAGTCGGTGGTTTTCATGATTTTAAGGAACGTCCTGCTGTAGATTGAATAAAATCCGGGAAATAACTCCATTTTAGCCGTAGAAGAATGCTTCTTTGCCGCCACTATATCAAGCATATATTTCTGCATATACCGATGTACGTCTTCTTCTGAAAAGCCATTTTTCTGCAAGGCTTTGTATAATGCTATACGGGGAAGAATAGTCCCTGTCAGCATCTTCATCTGATTTTCAGTCTTGCCTTTTGTGTTTTCTATAATCGTGTTCAATATTTCCGATTCGCTGTCAAATAATGAGTTGCCCCTTTCTTCTCCCAGCTCTGCGATAAGATAGAACTTTATCTGTTTTTGCTGTTTTATATTCATAGCTCTGATACCCCGTTCTTATTGTTCAGAAATCATATCTGTATACATAATCGTCCATGTAAAAGCCGTTGCCTATGCTGTTTTTCTCCGACCTTACTATTTTAATGCCCAGCTTTTCATACGCCCGACAAGCATCGTTTTCCTTGTTGACATTCAGCTCAATGCCTTTTAATCCCTGCTCTTTCGCACTCGTTTCAACGAATTTCATCATACTGTATGAATAGCCTTTTCCGCGCTCGGATTTATACAGATAGAACTTGCTCAGATACATAACATCATTTTTCGGATAAAACGCAAGGTAGCCTATATTTCTGCCGTCATTACGCACGAAAAAATATATGTACCCGTCATCAAGCTGTTGCTTTATCGCTTCCTTTGTCTGAAACAATTTCAGCATATAGTCGTTCTGCGCCTTTCCTATTATCGGGTCGAAATGCTCTCTTACAATCTCCGTTGCCATTTCTGACATTTCTCCGATCTTCACTTCATCATCTGCAAATAGTTCTGTATATTCCATTTTCTCTTTTCCTTCTGTCCGTAAATTCAAATATTGATTACCTGTTCTCCCGTCGAAATCCGCTTTGATTTATATTTATAACAGCTTTTCCAGCTCTGCAAGAAGCCTTTCTTTCATGTCTTTAAGCTCCGAATCGGAAGGGCGGTTATCATCGCTGTACATCTTCTCCATAGGATACCACCATACAGGACCTTTTCCGTTATTTCCGTAGCCTTCAATATCTCCGTTTCTTCTCGGAAACAAGTGCCAGTGAAGATGGGTGTCGCCGTTTCCAAGCAGCTCATAGTTCATTTTCTCCGCACCGAAGGCATTTGATACCGCCTGTGCCGTAACAGACATTTCTTCAAGAAATTTCATCTTGTATGAGTGATCAAGCTGGAAAAGCTCCGTCTTGTGCTGTTTGCAAAGGAATAAGGTATATCCTTTAAAATGCTGATTATCGCCGATAACCACATACCCTGTTTCAAGCTCTTTGACAAAATACGGATTTGTTCCGCTGTTTATCATATTGATTCTGTCGCATATAAAGCACATATTTTGACCTCCGAAAATCCTATTTTAACCAACACCGTTATATTATCACTTCGTAACCCTCGCAAATAACAACCGATGTTCACTATTCCAACTCAAAAAGAAAATTTTCATAATCCTTTACATAATACCTTATATTTTTACGACCCTTTTGTATAATGATGTGTCCCTCTGCTTTAAGCTTTTCTTTCTGTGCTTCAATACCACCGGGATATTTTGCGTTCAGCTCGCCGTTTGCCTTTAATGTTCTCCAATAAGGCGTTTCGTCTTCCAAACGCTGATAACTCGCCCAAGCCGCAATAGAAACAAAAATTCCCGCAGTAATAGGCTCTGTAAAGTCAGCACCGCTTTGCTCTGCAAAGTATTTTCGTATTCTCTCAACAGTAATTACTTTACCGTACGGAATTTTTCTCATTACTTTGTCATAGTTGATCGGCGGAGTAAAGTACCTTTTACTTCCGCCGTATTTTCCGATACTTTTAATGTCGGTGATGATTTGAAATTTCGGCATATCCTTATTATCATGTAACATCGCATTAAAATCTTTTTTATCTTCGTTTGCCATTTTATCGCCTCCTGCTTTAAGTATAAACCTTTTAACAGCCCCTTGCAATGAGGCGGTTTAATTTTTTGCAAGACAAAATTTTTCTATTCAACGCCGAATTGCACACACCTGTAAAAAAGCCACCGCAAAAGCGGTGGCTCAAAAAATTATTTACCTAAAACCTTCTTAACGGTACCGGCAATATTGTCCGCACATAAGCCGAACTCCTCAAGCAATGCTACCGCAGGACCCGAATGACCGAATGTATCCATAACACCGATCTTTGTAACGGGAACGGGATAATTCTCGCAAAGAACATCGCAAATGGCACTTCCCAAACCGCCGATTATGCTGTGTTCTTCAACAGTAACTATCTTTCCTGTTTCCTTAGCCGCCTTGATTATAATATCCTTGTCTATGGGCTTTATCGTGTGAATGTTGATTACACGGGCATTGATCCCCTGACCCTTAAGAGCGTCAGCCGCTTCAAGTGCCTGAGCTACCATAAGACCTGTAGCAACGATTGTTATGTCGTCGCCGTCACGGAGCTGTACGCCCTTGCCAAGCTCAAACTTGTAGCTATCCTTATCATTGAAGATAGGAGCGGCAAGTCTGCCGAATCTCATGTAGGTAGGTCCTACATAATCTGCCATAGCAAGTACAGCCGCCTTTGCTTCAACATCATCGGCGGGGTTGATAACTGTCATACCGGGGATAGTACGCATAAGTGCTATATCCTCGTTGCACTGGTGTGTAGCACCGTCCTCACCTACAGATATGCCTGCGTGTGTAGCGCCGATTTTAACGTTCAGATGAGGGTAGCCAATGCTGTTTCTGAGTATTTCATAAGCTCTGCCTGCCGCAAACATAGCAAATGTGCTTGCAAATACGAGCTTGCCTGTAGTAGCGACACCTGCGGCAACGCCCATCATGTTTGCTTCTGCGATACCGCAGTCAAAGAAGCGGTCGGGATATGCCTTCTTGAATATACCTGTCTTGGTTGCAGCTGCAAGGTCTGCGTCCAAAACTACGAGATCTTTTCTCTTTTCAGCGAGCATTACAAGAGCTTCGCCGTAGCTTTCACGGGTTGCTTTTTTCTCCATTTTAACACGTTTCCTTTCCGATTACTTCTCAAGCTCGGCAAGATGAGCCTTAAGTTCTGTCATAGCCTGGTTGTACTGTTCTTCGTTGGGAGCTGTACCGTGCCATGATACCTGATCCTCCATGAAGGAAACGCCCTTGCCCTTTACGCTTTTCTGTATAATTACTGTAGGCTGTCCTGAAATCTTTTCTGCTTCATGGAAAGCCTTTTCGATTGCATCGAAATCATGTGCGTCAATAGTAATAACGTGCCAGCCGAAAGCTCTGAACTTTTCGTCTATCGGATAGGGTGACATTACATCGCTTATTCTGCCGTCGATCTGTAAGCCGTTGTTATCAACTACGGCTACGAGGTTATCAAGCTGATAATGAGCCGCAAACATAGCAGCCTCCCATACCTGACCTTCTTCTATTTCACCGTCGCCGAGGATAGCGTATACTTTATAGAATTCATTTGACAGCTTACCCGAAAGAGCCATACCGCAAGCGGCTGAAATACCCTGACCGAGTGAGCCTGTACTCATATCAACACCGGGAACCTTGTTCATAACGGGGTGTCCCTGGAGCTTTGAGCCTATATGGCGGAGCGTCTTGAGGTCTTCTACAGGGAAAAATCCGCGGTTAGCAAGTACCGAGTACAGAGCGGGAGCTGTGTGTCCCTTTGACAGTACAAGTCTGTCACGCTCAGGCATCTGAGGATTCTTCGGATCTACGTTCATCTTTGCAAAGTAGAGATATGTGAGCATATCTGCTACTGAAAGCGATCCGCCGGGATGTCCCGACTTAGCATTGTAAACGCCCTCGATAACACCCATTCTGACTTTGGTGGCAGTTATCTCCAGCTGCTTTTTTAAAGTTGCATCCATTTTAATGGTCCTTTCCGGGCAAAGCCGTGCTTCGCCTTTTTCGTTTAGTTGTACTTTATCATTATATTACATTACGGGCGATTAGTCAAGTACACCGACGGGATTTTAATCGGCAACGGGGGAAGACTGTTTTGAATTTTTGCTATCGAAAAAAGAGCCTTGAATTAATACTTTCAAAGCTCTCAGCATATTAAATTGCGATTGGTATCAGTAGCAAGGGAAGAACACATAAGCCGTCAAGTCCCGACAAGCAGTATCGTTACTGACATCTACTC
>CAVJKI010000139.1:0-5796 GCA_963649995.1 Sodaliphilus sp. | reverse complement strand
ATAGGTCCCATTGAATAGGGGATAACGTACATTGTACGACCCTTCATAACGCCGTCATAGAGCTTTGTCAGCTTAGCGTACATTTCCTTAGGATCCATCCAGTTGTTTGTAGGACCTGCATTCTCCTTCTCTCTTGAGCAGATGAATGTTCTGTCTTCTACACGGGCAACGTCGTTTTCAGCTGTTCTGTGATATAAGCAGCCGGGGAGCTTTTCCTGGTTGAGCTCAATCATCTCGCCTGTTGCGATAGCCTCGTCACGAAGCGCCTTGAGCTGTGCTTCGCTGCCATCGATCCATACAACCTTGTCGGGCTGTGTGAGGGCTTTCATTTCTTCAACCCACTTTAAAACATTCTGATTCTTTGTCATAACCGATTGTTCTCCTTTTCTTTATTTTATCAGCTGATGCTGATGAAAGTCATTCGGTAGGGAATTATCGATACGGTCAATTCGTACCTTGTTCCCCATTTACTATTATAAACTATTTTTTGCAATAGGTCAATAGCGAAATTGCAAAAATAACAAAAAAATTGCACAAAGTAAGCGTAGAATAACCGCATTGATTTTGACAGTCACAAGCCTTTATTTTTTGGCTGTATAAAACAAATTCTACGGTTTTACGTTCACCTTGTGCATTTATTTTAGTTTATTAATATCTACTGATTTTAAAGGAATTAAATGTCAGCTTTTACTTCTTTACGAAGCAGGATTATTGCTACTAAGTTGGGGATCGCCATAAGTCCGTTGAACAGGTCGGAAACGTCCCAAACAATAGTTGCCTGTATTACTGCGCCCACGAAAGCAGTAATTACGAAAATTGCAAGATATATGCCTACCCACTTCTTTGTGAAAAGGTAAACAAAGCAGCTTCTGCCGTATATCCACCAGCCTGCGACTGTGGTTATTGCAAATACAAAGGTAGCAATACTTAAAAACGCACCTGCGAAGTCGCCCAGTCCGTCCTGGAAAGCGATCAGAGCCATATCAAAGCCTACGCTTGATTTTTTGTCTGCACCGCTTGAAAGGATACAGAGGGCTGTCATAGTGCAGATTATTATGGTGTCAATGAAAACGGAGAGCATAGCCCACATACCCTGTGTATGGTGCTTGTCGGCGCTGGAGTTTGCGTTTATCATTACCGATGAGCCGAGACCTGCCTCGTTTGAGAAAACGCCTCGCTTAACGCCCCATTTCATAGCCTCGAGCATTACTATTCCGATTGTACCGCCGCCGATCGACTTAAAGGAAAATGCTTCGGTAAAAATTCGTGCAAAGACAGAGGGAACATTTTCGATGTTCATTATAATTACGGCAAGACAGCCGAGAATATAACCGCCTGCTGCTATCGGGATAAGCCATGTCGTAACCTTGCTCAGGCGATGGATACCGCCGGGGGCGATTATCGCAATTACGCCTGCACATAAAAGACCCGATACCCATAAAGGTACGCTGAGGCAGTTCTGAAGCGCCATTGACGCTGAGTTTACCTGCGCCATATTACCTATACCGAAGCTTGCGCCTATACAGCAAACCGCAAACATTCCTGCAAAAAATGTGCCGAGCTTTTTACCGCCGAATGCCTTTTTAATGTATGCAAACGGTACGCCGCCGGTCAGACCGTCAGGCTGAACTGTTCTGTACTTAGCGCCTAGGTAATTTTCCGCAAAGCTTGTAGCCATACCGAGCAGGGCTGAAATCCACATCCAGAAAATTGCGCCTGCACCGCCGAAGGCTATCGCACTGCCGATAGCTATAATGTTACCTGTGCCGACAGTTGCGCCGAGCGCCGCTGTAAGCGTTCTGAACGGGGAAACCTTCTTTCCGTCTGATTCAGGCTGTTTGGTGAGCAGTGTCTTTTTGATGATAGTAGGGAAGTGCAGAATCTGCAAGCCCTTTGTCCTTATCGTGAAGATAATTCCTGAGCCTGCAAACAGTATAAGCACAGGTATGCCCCATACTATGTTTTCGTTTATCCACTCTAATATTTCCATACTGACTCGTTCCTTTTCAAGTGCATACAAGCGTGGGTGCCTGTACGTTATTATCTAGATAATTTGTATTCCCGTTGTCTGTTTTTTATGACGGGAATATGTATACACCGATATGCGTTTTCTGCATCGGAGCGGGGGTATCAATGTTCGCATTTCAGCAAAATTATAAAAAACAGTAAAATCAGGTAAAAATTTGAATAGTTGATATTGGTTAATAATTGCGAACAAAAGTATAAATGTCGGAAAAAATAACCCCTCCGGTTTTCCCGGAGGGGCGTAAAAACCTATTCTATTCCGACTATTCAAAATTTTTGGGCTTTTAGATTATTCCGTGCGGATTATTCGCCGCAGTATTCCTTCTTGTAGTATTCAACAAGACCTACGAGTTCTTCGTAACGCTTCTTGGAGTTAGCAACTGCCTTGTCGAACAGTACGTTAGCTCTTTCGGGGTTAGCACGCATAAGAGAGTTGTAACGAACTTCTCTCATCATGAATTCCTTGTAATCGCCTGTAGGAGCCTTGCTGTCGAGTGAGAACGGATTTGTTCCGGCAGGAGCAGCGGGGTTGAATCTGAACAGATGCCAGTAACCGGCCTGTACAGCTTCCTTTTCTACCTTCTGAGCGATTGTAAGACCACCTTTGATACCGTGGTTGATACAAGGAGCATAAGCGATGATCAGTGAAGGACCGTCATAAGCTTCAGCCTCTGAGATTGCCTTTAAGCACTGGTTCATATCTGCACCCATTGAGATCTGAGCAACATATACATAACCGTACTTCATAGCGATACCTGAGAGATCCTTCTTCTTAACGTCCTTACCGCCTGCTGCGAACTGTGCAACAGCACCGATGTTTGTAGACTTGGAAGCCTGTCCGCCTGTGTTGGAGTAAACCTCTGTATCGAATACGAATACATTTACATTCTTGCCTGATGCGAGAACGTGGTCAACACCGCCGTAACCGATGTCGTATGCCCAGCCGTCGCCGCCGAATATCCAGTTGGACTTCTTAGCGAGGTAGTTCTTAGCCTTGAGAACTGCCTTCTTTTCAGCGCAGTCGCAGTCAAGAGCTTCAAGAGCAGCAACGAGTTCCTTTGTAGCAGCAGCGTTAGCCTTACCATCGTTAGCTGTTTCAAAGTATGTGTCGATCTTAGCCTTAACATCAGCATTGTCAGTCTTTTCAGCGATAGCCTTTAACTGACCCTGTGCTCTGTGTCTTAATGTATCCTGAGCGATGAACATACCGAGACCGAACTCAGCATTATCCTCGAACAGTGAGTTGCCCCAAGCGGGACCCTTGCCTTCCTTATTTACTGTGTAAGGAGTTGAGGGAGCAGAGCCGCCCCAGATTGATGAACAGCCTGTAGCGTTAGCAATGTACATTCTGTCGCCAAAGAGCTGTGTGATGAGCTTAGCGTAAGGAGTTTCACCACAGCCTGCGCAAGCGCCTGAGAATTCGAGCAGGGGCTGCTTGAACTGTGAACCCTTAACTGTTGTTTCCTTGAACTTCTCGTGAACTTCGGGCTTGTCGGCTACTTCCTTAACAGCGTAGTCGAACATGGGCTGTTCGTTCATCTGAGAATCAAGTGACTTCATAACGAGTGCCTTATTCTTAGAGGGGCAAACCTGAGCGCAAACGCCGCAGCCTGTGCAGTCGAGAACAGAAGTTACCATAGCGAACTTCTTGCCGGGCAGACCCATAGCGTCCTTCATCTTAGCGCCTGCGGGAGCCTTAGCGGCTTCTTCCTCTGAGAGGATAACAGGACGGATTACAGCGTGAGGACAAACGAATGAACACTGGTTACACTCGATACAGTTCTCGGGAATCCACTCGGGAACGTCTACTGCGATACCACGCTTCTCATAAGCTGCTGAGCCCTGGGGGAATGTACCGTCAGCCATACCAACGAATGTAGATACGGGGAGCTTGTCGCCTCTCTGAGCGTTAACGGGGATAAGGATGTTGTTAACGAAGTCAACGAGATCCTTTCTGTCGCCTGTAGCTGTGTGTACGGGAAGTGTACCCTCAGCGTCAGCCCAAGAAGCAGGAACGTCAACCTTGACAACCTCGCCTGCGCCTCTTTCGATAGCGGCGTAGTTCATGTTAACAATTTCGTCGCCCTTCTTAGCGAATGACTTGTAAGCAGCCTTCTTCATGTACTCGATAGCATCTTCAGCGGGAATGATGTTGGCGATTGAGAAGAATGCAGACTGTAATACAGTATTTGTCTTGTTACCAAGACCGATTTCCTTAGCTACCTTGATAGCGTTGATAATATAGAAGTTGATGTTGTTCTTAGCAATGTAAGCCTTAACGGGAGCGGGAAGCTTCTCGTCAAGCTCGTCAACTGTCCACTGGCAGTTGAGCAGGAATGAACCGCCGGGTACAACGTCCTCAACCATATCGTACTTGTCGATGTATGAGGGGTTGTGGCAAGCTACGAAGTTAGCCTTGTTTACAAAGTAAGTTGACTTGATAGGTGACTTACCGAAACGAAGGTGAGAAATCGTAACACCGCCGGACTTCTTTGAGTCGTATGCGAAGTATGCCTGTGCATACATGTCTGTGTGGTCACCGATGATCTTGATTGAGTTCTTGTTAGCACCGACTGTACCGTCTGAACCAAGACCCCAGAATTTACAGCAGGTTGTACCCTCGGGTGTTGTGTTGGGGTTCTCACCGATAGGCAGTGAAAGACCTGTAACATCATCCTCGATACCGATCGTAAACTTGGGCTTTTCGGTATTGTTGTAAACCGCAATGATCTGAGCGGGGTTAGTATCCTTAGAACCAAGACCGTAACGACCTGTGAATACGGGTACATCCTGGAACTTGTTAGCCTGCTTGAGAGCAGCAACAACATCGAGGTATAAGGGTTCGCCGAGTGCGCCGGGTTCCTTTGTTCTGTCAAGAACTGTGATCTTCTTAACTGTTTCGGGGATAGCTGATACGAAAGCATCAACACTGAAGGGTCTGTAAAGTCTTACCTTAACAAGACCAACCTTCTTGCCCTGAGCTAACATATAGTCGATAGTTTCTTCGATTGTATCGCAAACAGAGCCCATAGCGATGATTACCTGTTCAGCATCGGGAGCGCCGTAGTAGTTGAACAGCTTGTAATCTGTACCGATTTCAGCGTTTACCTTGTCCATGTACTTCTGTACGATAGCGGGTGTAGCTTCATAGTACTTGTTGCTTGCTTCTCTTGCCTGGAAGAAGATGTCGGGGTTCTGAGCTGTGCCGTGCAGAACGGGGTTCTCAGGATTGAGAGCTCTGTTTCTGAAAGCGTCAACTGCATCGTGGTCGATCATCTTATCGAGTGTTTCGTAATCCCATACTTCAATCTTCTGGATTTCGTGTGATGTTCTGAAACCGTCGAAGAAGTGCAGGAAAGGAACTCTGGCTTCGTATGTAGAAAGGTGAGCTACTGCACCGAGGTCCATAACCTCCTGAGGGTTAGTGGAGCAGAGCATAGCGTAACCTGTCTGACGGCAAGCGTAGATGTCGCTGTGGTCGCCGAAAATAGAAAGTGCGTGTGTTGCAAGAGCACGAGCGGAAACATGTATAACGCTGGGCAGTAATTCACCTGCGATCTTGTACATATTGGGGATCATGAGCAGTAAGCCCTGTGATGCTGTGTAAGTTGTAGTACATGCACCTGCTGCAAGAGAGCCGTGAACTGCGCCTGCTGCGCCGGCTTCTGACTGCATCTCTACTACCTTTACTTCCTGTCCGAAAATATTCTTTCTTCCGGCTGTTGACCAGGAATCTGTTACTTCAGCCATTACTGAAGATGGTGTAATGGG
>CAVJKI010000138.1:0-5837 GCA_963649995.1 Sodaliphilus sp. | reverse complement strand
ATAATTCCGCAGACAGTAATCACGAATTATTCGTGACAAAGGCAAAGCAGTTTTTCGAGAAAATGACGGAGGAGATCGTATGAGCAGTACATTATATGATATAACCGGCAGATTTGCCGAGCTTTTTGATGCGTTTGACGCTATAAATGACTACGAACCGGATACCAATGCTGACGGTGAGTGTATAGATGATGACGGCGAGGTAATCACTGACCTTGAAGCGTACAAAGCCGATATGCTGACGATGTGGTTTGACACTCTTGAAGGCATCGAGGGCGAGTTCAGCGAAAAGGCTGAAAATGTCGCCTGCTACATAAAATCCCTTGAGCGTGAGGCGGACAGTCACGAGCTCGAAGCAAAGGAACAGACGGCGAGAGCGAAAACCAAGCGCAAAAAGGCGGAGTTTCTGAAAAAGCGTCTGCTACAGGATATGCAGGCGATGAAGCTGAAAAAAGTCGATATGCCGAGAGCGAGAATAACGTTCTCCGAGGGACGTGATAGTGTGGTTATTGACGATGAGCGGCGGTTTATCGACTACGCCGAAGCGTTCAACGAATCTCTGATAAAATACAGCGAACCGACCATACGCAAGTCAGAAGTCAAGAAGCTGCTCGACAGCGGAGAAAAGCTCCCTGCCGTGCATCTTGAGAAAAAGCCATATATAACGATAAAGTGAGGTAGCTATGAGCAATATATTTACACCCGTAACAAGGAAAAAATCAAAGGCGAGGATTGCGGTTATGGGACCGTCGGGAAGCGGTAAAACGCTTTCATCGCTATATCTCGCAAAGGGCATAACAGGTGATTGGGGCAAGGTTGCCCTTATAGATACAGAACACGAGCGTGGCAGATTCTATGCCGACCGTCACGATCTCGGCACGGGAGAATTTCTCTATGCTCCGCTTACACCGCCGTATTCGCCAGAAAAGTACATAGAGTACGTCAGACAGGCGGCTGAGGCGGTCGGAGAGGACGGCGTAATAATCGTAGACAGTTTTTCTCACGCCTGGGATAACGAAGGCGGAGTGCTCGATATCAAGTCGCAGATAGCACAGCGTCAGGGAAAGAACGATTATACTGCATGGGACGAGGCAGGAAAGATACAGAACAATCTTGTCAATACCATACTGTCGGTTAACTGCCACACGATCATTACACTGCGTACCAAGATGGGTTATGCTATGGAAATCAACGACAGGGGCAAGACTGTTCCTGTCAAGATAGGGCTTGCGCCGGTACAGCGTGATAACACCGAGTATGAATTTGATATCGCCTTTCAGATAAACCGTGATCATATTGCAAGTCTTTCAAAAGACACAACTTTCCTTGATAAGTGGTCAGGTGTTATCACCGAAGATTTAGGCGCTCAGCTCGGTGCATGGCTCAGCGAAGGTACAGATCCCGACAGATGCGAAGATTGCGGTGCTGTAATTATGCCGACGCCTAAGCACACGGTAGCGGAAATGATTGAAAGCTCGGTTGCAAAATTCGGCAGAAAGCTGTGCATAGCGTGTGCAAAGAAGGAGGTTGAAAAGCAGAATGCCGCTAAGACCGTATCAGAGTGAGCTTGTTGAACAAACAAGGCAGGCGTGGTGTGAGGGTTATCACGCTCCCTGCATTGTTCTGGGGTGCGGTGGCGGAAAGTCGGTGATCGTTGCGGAGATAGCACGGCGGACTACATTCAATGGAAAAAAGGTATTGTTTCTTGTACACAGGCAGGAGCTTGTACAGCAGATAGTCAGGACGTTCATACGCTGGGGCGTTGATATGAATTACTGTGACGTGATGATGGTGCAGACGGCAACACGGCGGATAAAAAAGCTGTCAAAGCCTGCGCTTATCATTACAGACGAAAATCACCACAGTCTTGCACTGTCGTACAAGAAAATCTATGACGCTTTTCCCGATGTGCTTCGTGTGGGAGTAACGGCAACGCCTGTTCGCCTGAACGGTGACGGTCTGGGCGATGTCAACGACAAGCTGATAATCGGGCCGTCTACCAAGTGGCTTATTGATCACAGCTGCCTTGCACCGTATGACTACTATGCACCGTCCGTAGCCGACTTATCGGGGCTACACATCAAAATGGGCGAGTTTGTGACGGCAGACGTTGAAAAGGCAATGATCAAAAAAGCTGTATTCGGTGATGTCATCGGATATTACAGACAGCTTGTGAACGGTAAGAAAGCCGTCTGCTACTGCTCAAGCGTCAAGCACTCGCTCGCTACCGCCGAAGCATTCCGAGAAGCAGGCATAAACGCTGTGCATATCGACGGTACAACTCCCGATGCGGAACGTAATCGCATTGTTTCGGATTTCAGAGCAGGACGGATAACGATACTTTGCAATGTTGATTTAATATCGGAGGGCTTTGACGTTCCCGATTGCGAGTGTGCCATTCTGTTAAGACCGACACAGAGCCTTACACTGTACATTCAGCAGTCAATGAGATGTATGCGCTACCGCCCGGACAAGCGTGCGATCATTCTTGATCATGTCGGCAATTACGCACGTTTCGGAATGCCTGATGATGACCGTGAGTGGTCGCTTGAAAAGCGTAAGCGCAACATAAAGAAAGAAGCTGCAGAGAATGCCGAAAAGGTGAAACAGTGTCCCGAATGTTACTATACATTCGGAGCACCGCCACTCGGTCAGCCCTGCATCTGCCCTCACTGCGGATATGTTTTCCCGGTAAAGAGCCGTGATATAGAAACAAGCGAAAGCACTGAGCTTATTCATATCGAGGGCTTCAGGCTGGATTTCAGCAGCCCTGACGACTGCACTTCGTATTCCGATCTGCTTGCATACGCAAAGAAGAAAGGATATAAGAACGGCTGGGCATTTTACGAAGCAAGAAAGAGAGGTTTTATCTACTGACAGAAGAACACAGCATTCAGAACGCCGTCAGACGTGCACTGTCCGAGAACGGTTGTGTGATATTCCGCATAAACGTCGGCAAAGGAAAAACATTTGACGGCAGATATTTCGACACGGGCGTACCGGTCGGATTTTCAGATCTGTTCGGCGTAAGACAGTCGGACGGAAAGGCAATATTCATAGAGGTAAAGACAAAAACGGGACGTGTTCGCCCCGAACAGAAGAATTTTATTGAAAAGATGCGTCAGTCGGGAGCTATCGCAGGTATATGCAGATGTGCCGAAGACGCAATAAGACTTATAACGGAGGATAAATAATATGGCATTTTCACAGAACAATTCAGCGGCTACGAGTGTGCTCAAGCCCGAAGGCAGATACGAAACGATAATCACAAGCGTAGACGAGAAAACATATAAGAGCGGCAGTACATCGCTGAGCTTCAGACTGACGATAAGAAATGATATTCCGGAGCAGAAATACGGCAACGCCTGCCTGTTTCATCAGGTGTGGAAGGCTAAAGAGCCCACAAAGGAAGACCTTGCCGTAAACGGTTATACGTTCGGCAGAATCATGGCAGTAGGCAAGGCCGCAAAGCTCACTGACGGCAAGGAGTACAAGGATCTTGCGGAATACTGCGATGATCTTGTCGGCAAGTGCGTCACAGCTGTGGTAAAGCACGAAACGGACGATAAGGGAATCACAAGAGAAAAGGTAAGCTATCTTGAACCGACACAGCACCCTGACTGCAAGCATAAGTTCAAGACCGCTGTAACCGCTGATACCGTATCAGCTCCGAAGAACGAGAGTTTTGCGGCAACCGCAACAACGGAAGCCGTAACGGAAGATGACAGCGACTATCCGTTCTGATGAGGTGAGCAATGTACGAATATATACCCGAAGAGCTTAAAAAACTCTCAAACTGGGTGTGCTGGCAGGCTGTACCCGATGAGGCAGGCGGCAAGATTAAAAAACTTCCGATTGATCCTCATACGGGTGATGCGGCCCGCTCAAACGATCCGTCCACATGGTCGGATTTCAATACAGCTGTAACGGCTTCGGCAAGCTTTACAGGCATCGGATTCATGTTCGGAAACTGCGAGTATTTCGGTGTGGATATTGACGGAGTGGGTGACGAGATAGCCGCATTCAAAAACGGCGAAAACAACATAATCACCGAATTTATTACAACGCTCCAGTCATATACCGAGCTGTCGCAGTCCGGCAAAGGCATTCACATAATCTGCAAAGGAAACCTGCCGAAACAAGGGCGCAGACGTGGCAATGTTGAAATGTATGAAACGGGCAGATTTTTCGTTATGACGGGCAAACCGTGCGCCGAATATATGGATATAAACGAGTGTACGGAAGCTATAAAGGCATTGCATGAGAAGTACATAGGCGGAGGGCGTGAGCCGTCCGCTGTACCCCGTGCTTATGTATCGGCACTTCCGGCAACCGCAAACGAAATAATAACTCTCGCCGGGAAAGCAAAAAATGCCCCACGTTTCAACGCACTTATGCAGGGTGATTACTCGGGATATGTGTCACAGTCTGAGGCTGATATGGCACTGTGTAATATGCTTGCGTTCTGGTGCAGGTGCGATGCTGATCTGATGGACTGTATATACAGGCAATCGGGACTTATGCGTGAGAAATGGGACAGGCGACAGTCGGGCAGTACCTACGGCGCTATAACGATACAAAAAGCCATAGCCGACTGTGAAAAGGTATATGAGCCTGCACAGAGATCACCGCAGTTTACGGCAAAGTTCACAGGTGAAAGCTCTGCTGTACACACAAAGCTCAATGCTACGCAGGACGAATCTGTAAAGCTGTACACGTTTGACGATACAGGGAACGCAGAACGCCTTATAGATCTATTCGGCAGAGAAATCCGCTACAGCTATATAGATAAACGCTGGCTGTATTATGACGGCAGGAAGTGGTGCTATGACAACAGCGGAACGATAGAGCGCATAGCCGATAAAGCGGTACTTGCCATGAAGGCAGAAGCAAAGGCATACGAGCAGATGGACGCCGAGGACGGCGGAGATATGGCAAAGAATTTTGAAAAGCACCTGAAGTCGAGCCGAAGCAACAAATCAAAATCTGCAATGCTGAAAGAAGCTCAGCACCATGTCCCGATAGTGCCGGCTCAGATGGATAAGTACAAGATGGTGCTTAATACACCGAGCGGCGTCCTTGACCTGAAAAGCGGTACGCTGAGCGAGCATAAGCCGGAAGCATATTTTACCCGTATCACGTCGGCGGAGTACACAAGCAATGCCGATTGCCCGCAGTGGCTGAAATTTCTTGACGAGATATTCGGCGGCGACAAGGACCTTATACGATACGTTCAGAAAGCGGTCGGCTATTCGCTGACAGGATCGACTGCGGAGCAGTGCGTATTCTTCCTGTTCGGCACAGGCAGAAACGGTAAGTCAACATTTCTCGATATTATCCGTGCCATTATGGGCGATTACGCAAGCAATATCCAGCCGGAAACGATAATGGCACGCAGTAATCAGAGTGGTGCCATAAACAGCGATATAGCACGACTTAAAGGTGCAAGATTTGTTACATCGGTAGAGCCTAACGAGGGTGTGCGTATCAATGAGGGACTGCTGAAACAGCTTACAGGTGACGATATAGTTACTGCCCGCAAACTGTATGGTGATGAGTTCGAGTTCAAGCCCGAATTTAAATTATGGATGGCAACTAATCATAAGCCGATAATCAGAGGCACAGACACAGGTATCTGGCGCAGAGTACACATGATACCGTTCACTGTACAGATACCAGAAGAGAAGAAAGACCCACGTCTTAAATATAAGTTGTGCCGTGAGCTGCCTGCTATCTTCCGCTGGGCAGTAGAGGGGTGCATACTCTATCAGGCTGAGGGACTGCACATGCCGAAGGCGGTAGTCGCTATGGTCAAGGAGTACCGCAGAGAGATGGAT
>CAVJKI010000137.1:0-5867 GCA_963649995.1 Sodaliphilus sp. | reverse complement strand
GTCTGGTGCGGGATCAAATTATAGCTTTGGAATACAAAGCCTATCGAGTGGTTGCGGTAAGTATCCCAGTCGGAACTTTTGAATTCCTTTGTTGACTTTCCTCCGATTATAAGGTCGCCGTCGGTGTATCTGTCAAGTCCGCCTATGATGTTGAGCAGAGTGGTTTTACCACAGCCCGACTGACCGAGTATGGACACGAATTCACTTTCACGGAAGTCAATGCTGACTCCTCTCAGTGCGTGGACCTTCTCGTCACCCACCTTGTAATCCTTGGTTATGTTTTTAAGTTGTAGCATCGTTCAGTCCTTTTCATATAAATCATTTATTTGTATGTGAACGGCATTAAGCCTTTATGGATAAACTCCTGTTTTCAGCTTGGATTATTTTAGCCCTGCCGTGTTAACCGTATTTAAACTTTTCTTTTTCTTATCTTCCTTATCGTTATCCTTGTCCTCTATCGGCAGATATACGGTAAACTGAGTGCCCTTGTGAAGCTCGCTTTTTACTATTATTCTTCCGCCGCACAGCTCAACGATACGCTTTACCATCGCAAGTCCCAGACCGTTTCCGCCCGTAGCGTGCGAGCTGTCGCCCTGATAGAATTTTTCAAATATACGTTCGGTTGTAGCCTTATCCATACCGATACCGTTATCAATGATCCGTACTCTGACTTCCTTTTCATTTTTGGGGTTGATGTCCAGCTTGATATCAACAGTACCGCCGTTTTGCGTATATTTTACGGCGTTTCCGATAACGTTCAGCCATACCTGCTTTAGCATTTCGCTGTTGCCGTAATAGGTTATTTCTGCAAGCTCAGGGATAACCTCCTGATCCTTTGCGCTCCATTGCTCCTGTAGCTGTAAAACGCATCTGCGCAGCTCCTCGTCAAGTGAAAACTCTTTCTTGTCGGTAATTATCTCCTGGTTTTCAAGCTTGCTCAGCATTAGGATATTACTTGACATATTTATGAGCCGCTGTGACTCGTTTATGATTATATCAATGTATTCCTGCTCCTGCTCCTTGGTAAGATCGCCCTTTTTGAGCTGTTTTGCAAATCCGTATACGGATACCATAGGAGTTTTGAACTCATGCGAGAAGTCATTTATAAAGTCATTTCTGAAAAGCTCGGTGTTGCTGAGTTCCTTTACCATTATGTTGAAGTTTTCCTGTATGCGTGACAACTCACTGTTGCCGTTTTCCTCAAGCCTTACCGAGAAATCTCCCTTTGAAACCTTAAGAAGCCCCTCCTTAAGGTCGTTGAGCGGGCGGAGAAGTATACCCGACAGCATAGCCGACAGTACACTGCCGATGATTACACAGGCGCAAAGCATTATAAGCGGCAGCAGCATAGGCACTACGTTTATGTGCTTCATCAGTCCGAATGCATTCAGAATGTTGAAGATAGTAACGCAGATTATCCCTGCCGATACCATTATGAAAAATACGAATAAAACGACATAAGCGTTTATTGAGCGTAAACGCTTTTCTTCATCGCTCATTCTTCTGTGCATATTATTCCTCCGTTTTTGCTCAGTGCTGTTTTAATACCGCTTTATAGCCAAGACCCCTGACGGTCACTATCTCAAAGTCGGGATTATCACGGAAGCGCTCACGCAGACGGTTTATATGTACGTCTATCGTTCTTTCATCGGTTTCCGTTTCCATATCCCAAAGCTCGTCCATAAGCTGTCTGCGTGTAAAAATCTTATTCTGATAGCTGAGTAGCTTGAAAAGAAGCATAAATTCCTTGTTGGGAAGCTCATGCGAAACGCCGCCGCAGTTAACGGTCAGAGCGTCATAGTCAAGCACAGTGCCGCCTGCCGTCAGCTTATGCTCGTTTGCAATATTACTGCGGCGGAGCAGTGCCGAAATACGCAGAAGCATTTCTTCGTCGTCAACAGGCTTTACCATGTAGTCGTCAGTTCCCGCACGGAAGCCTGCGATCTTATCGGCAGACGTTTCCCTTGCCGTTACCATAAGCACCGGAGTATTACAGCCGCCCTCACGGAGCGTTTTTACAAATTCATAGCCGTCCATTCCGGGCATCATTACGTCAAGCAGTATAAGATCAACGTGCTGCTTATCAAGTATATCAAGTGCGTCAATGCCGTCAACAGCGGGAACAGGCTCATAGCCGTTCTGCTTCAGCACCGTACACATAAGCTTTCTTGTGTTTGTATCGTCCTCTGCAACCATTATATGAAACATATTTACTTCCTCCGTTTCCTTAAACCGACTTAATTATAATAATATTATATTCTCCCTGATTTAACCGAATATTAAGTGAAAAATTACGATAATTATTTTTATGCCGTAAATCCGCTTGTGTTTCGCTGAAGCTTTTTCACGGAGCTTCCGTTAACACAAATATGCCCCCGCTTCACGCAAAGGGCATATAATGCTTAAATATTCAATAAATACGACAGCGTATCTCCGATCTCGCTAAGCGCATTTTCCGTCGTCATTCCTACCAATACGTCTGTAGCGCCCTTTTCGGCACAGAAGCTTGCTACATTGAAATTGCAGTAGCGTACATCTATTACATATATTTCACTGAAAGACGAGGTAAGACACGGTACCATAGCGCTTGGATAGTCGTCCTTAAGCACAACAAGCACTCTGTCGTTATCTGTGTCGGTAGTGATGTGCTTTATGTAGCTGTCCGCTACCATGAAAAGGCTGTAGAACGAGCTTGCACTGTAGTCTGAGCGAGGCATCAGCGAGTACTCAAACTGGTAATCATAATCAGCGTTGTAGTACTCCGTAGTGTAGTTGTTCTGCGGTACATAATATGTAAAGGTCTCTCCCTCATACATAAGACCGTCATATTTGGTTGCGGCATAAACAGAGCCTAAGCAATCCTCCTCGTACTTATCGTATGCCGACAGCTTTGCAAAGTTCACGCCTGCCGCCTTTGCAAAGCTCTGCGATACATAGTATGCTCCGAGCTGCTGCCAGTGGCAGTCACGCAGGAAGAATATATCCTCCTTCTGGTGCGGTAAAAGAGCGTCCATAGCGCTGATTACCTTGACGTCCTTGCTCAGCATATTTGAAATATATTCCGAGTCGCTCAGCTCCGTATACTTTGATTTTTCGATTTCCGCAGGAGTTATGAAGGTGTTCTGCGTAAGCGCAAGCAGACTGTATACATTTATGCCGGGAAGTGCCTTTGCAAGTGAGTTTATCGTATTTGCATAGTCCTCCGCATTGCCACGGTTGCCGTTGTAAAGCTGTACTCCGTAAACGGTATCGCCGCTCTGGTAAACTGTTTGCATTCCCTCCTGGAAAAGGATTTCTGCGTCGGGGTCTGACGGTGCGATATATACGTTTTCGGGCTTTGAAGCATTGCTGTTTTCAGAGCTGCTGTCCGAAGCTGCGGACGATTCATTCTTTGAAGATGTATCTTCCTTGCTTTCGGGTGCTGAGCTGCTGTTGCTGCTGTCACTGCTTTCGGGAGCGGTGCTTGAAGTATCCGAGGGTGCGGGCGTAACTATAGCTATAGGCTTTGTGGAAGCCGTTGTAACCTCTGTCTGTGACGAGCCGCTGTTTACCTGTGAAACATTACCCTTTATTTCCGCACCGTTTATCGAGAAGCCGAACAGTGAGCGGAAACCCGCTCCGATCGACTTGAATGTATCCCTGAAAGGCACGGTGTCGTTGAAGAAGTAGCTTATATCGCTTGTATAATCGCCGCTCCAGTAAGCGTCCCATGTGAATTTAGGGAATGTGGCAAGATTTCTCTTTTCCGTTTCCGATACAGTCGGACGGGGGAGCACAATAAGACCTACGGCGGCAATAACAAAAAATGCGGTGCATACGCCGATGTTTATTTTAATTCCGAGCTTTTTCCTGCGCTCGTCCTCTGTAACGGGTTTGCTTTCCCGCTGACCCTTTTCTTCCTTGTCCTGCTTTTCGGGCTTTACCCTGATTGATTTTTCCGCTTTTACGGGCTTTTCAGGCTTAACCGCTTTTTCGGAATGAGTTTTTTCGCTTTTTTCGGCTTTTTCATGCTTAGCCTTTTTAGGCTCATGGTTCTTTTGAGTTTCCATTTTACGGCGGTAAATTTCGTTAAGCTCCTCAAGCTCCTTGTCGTCAATATAATCTGCCATTTCACTCACTCCTTTCTCAGAACTGCCAGTAGATGAACGGATTGTTTGTAGCGTTTACAAGAAGGATACTGCTGAGCGCAAATATCGCAATATTAAGCACTGTCTGACCTACAGCGGTCGTAAGGTAAAGGTTCATGCTTTCAAGCTTTTTCTTTATTGCGGGAACTATCGGTATACACAGTGCAATGCTGACAATAACAAGCCATGCGTTTGCCATCATGTTTTGTGTTGAGATCTTGTCCGTAAACGAATTGCCGTTAAGTCCTATAAGATTTCCGAGGAATGTACCGAGCTTTCCGAGGTCGGTAAAGTAGAAGATACCGAATCCGACAACGACAACTATCGTATTGTATATGTGTGCAAGCGCCGTCGGCATTTTTCTCATATTCTTGTTGCCGATGGTACGTTCGACCAGTATAAATAATCCGAAGTAAAGTCCCCATATAATGTAGTTCCAGTTAGCACCGTGCCAGAAGCCTGTGCAGAACCATACGAGGAACAGATTGAGATATTTTCTTCTCTTGCCGAATATAGGAACATACAGAAGATAGTCACGGAAGAACGTACCCAGCGAGATGTGCCATCTCTGCCAGAATTCCGTAATGTTCTTGCTTATAAACGGGTAACGGAAGTTTTCGTCAAAGCGGAAACCAAAGATACGTCCGAGACCTATAGCAATATCCGAATATCCCGAGAAGTCAAAGTATACCTGCATAGCGTAGACTATTACGGTGTACCATGTTCCCGCAACAGATAATGACGCAAGGTCGCCGTTTTTAAAGAACGTATCAACTATAGTACTTAAATTGTTTGCCAGAATTACCTTTTTGCCCAGACCCATGCAGATCCTTGTTATACCTTCGCTTATGTCGGCAGAGGTGATAACTCTGTTGTCAATTTCATTTTCAATTACCGAATAACGGACGATAGGACCTGCCACAAGCTGCGGGAACATCGAAATGTACATCAGGAGCTTATACCAGCTTCTCTGTACCTTTATCTTGCCCCAGTAGCAGTCAAGGATATAAGAAATGATCTGGAATGTAAAGAAGCTTATGCCTATCGGCATTTCTATGTGCGGTACGGGTAGGTCGACAGGACTTATTGCGTTGAAGTTTTCAACAAAGAAGCCCGTATATTTGAAGAACATGAGCAGTCCTATGTCAAATATGAGCGTACAAGCCGTTACGGCTGTAGCCTTTTTTGTTTCACGGAACTTGTCTATCAGCAGTCCGGCAACATAGTTTACCGTAACACTGCCTACAAGCAGGAATACCCACACAGGCTCGCCCCATGCGTAAAATATCATTGAGAATACGATAAGCACCCAGTTGCGGTATACTGTCTTACGGCAGATGAAATATGCTATAAAGCAAAGCGCCATGAAGAAGTACAGGAAAAATAAATCGGCGAATATCAACTGTATCGTCCTTTCTTTTGAAGTTTGTTTATTGTCTGTTACTTTCTGTCTGCTCATTTGAAAGCAAACCCACTCAGTTTATAATTATACTATATCGATAGCCGTATGTCAATTTTATTCCGTTTCGACATTATCCGAAAAAACGTAATTTTTACTCCGGCGAATTGTGCTATATAACTACATTTTCCCTCACTGACTGCCATACCCCGTAATTCGTTTTTAAATAGTAATATATGTAAATGTAAAGGTGCTGTTTTACGGCTTGAAAATCATTTTGGTAATGCTTTTCCCGTACAGCTTTAAAAATCTTGCAACCCGATTTGTAATGTGCTATACTG
>CAVJKI010000136.1:0-5989 GCA_963649995.1 Sodaliphilus sp. | reverse complement strand
TGACTTGTCACGCTTGATTTTCTGCTAAAAGCACAAAAACAATTGACGATTTGATTTAATGTTGGTGTATATTCACATGATGCTTGCTATATTTGTAAAACAATTTTACAATAAATAGTAACGAATTTACACAATTCGCCAAAGCTGTAACACTTGTTGCATATCATCTGTTGAAAATTTTGAATTTTGCTTAAATAATTTTGCGCTTTAATGCGCGAATTCGCTAAAGTACGAGAATAATTAAGGAGGCGGGATAATGCCAAATAAAATTCACATCACAATGTTCGGTCAGTTTTCCATATCGTACCGTGACAGAGCGCTGTGCGAAAACGAGTACAGAGGCTCAAAGATGATACAGCTTCTTGAATATCTGATAGCACAGCGAGGCAGAGAAATAACACAGAACGAGCTGATAGATTTATTGTGGTCGGACAGCAAAAATCCCGCCGGTGCGCTCAAGACGCTTGTACACAGGACAAGAACAGTGCTTGATGAAATGATACCTGACGGGGGTAAGCTTATAGCGGGAAGCAAAAGCTCGTATGCGTTTATCGAAACCGAGGAATGTGTTATTGATTCAACAAAATTCAAAGAATATATAGATAAAGCAGAAGATGAAACGCTTTCCAGAACAATGCGTATCAGTATGTATAAAAAAGCCATAGCGCTTTATAACAGCGGTTATCTTGCGGGAGCGGTCGGCGAAACATGGGTACAGCCGATAAACGTATATTTCCACGCCTTATATAATTCGGCGGTGGATAAATGCGTTCAGCTTCTGTACCCTATGGGAAAATTTTCGGATATTATTACATTGTGTGAGCGTGCGACGATGCTTGATCAGTCGGATGAAAAAATGCACGCCAACCTTATCCGTGCTTTTGTCGCAATGGGCGAGTATGAACGTGCGGCAAAGCAGTATGATTATATCCGTAAATATCTTATGGAGCAGTACGGTGCCGCACCGGGTGCGCATCTTACCGAATTGTACGAGCTGACTGTTAAACCGAGAAACGATGTACAGAATAATCTTGACGCAGTAATCGGCGATCTTACAAGCGACGACAGCAAGGAGCAAAAGGGCGTTTTCTATTGTCAGTATGAAATATTCAAATATATATTCAGATTGTACAAGCGTGAAAGCCTGCGTCTTGAAAGCAAGCTTTCTATTTGTCTTGTTTCTGCGGTTGACAGTAACGGAAACGAGCTGGAGAATATAAAATTACTTGAAAAGACGATGGATAAAATCTCATTCAGTATAAGCGATTCGCTCAGAATGAGAGATGTCTATACCCGCTACAGCAGAAGCCAGTATCTTCTTTTGTTGTTTGAGGCGGACGAAGGCTCGTTTGACAGCATCGAGGAAAGAATAATGACAAGATTCAGACAAAGCAGAACTATGGACAGAGTAGCGGTAAGGTTTGATTTCAAGGTGATATAACGTTCGTCCCTGCATTACAGGGGCGAACAGCTTTATATGCATATTCAGCTTATAAGTCCTTTAAAAATTAATTAACAAACCGTGTAACAGTACGTTCTGATCAGAAAATTATCACAAAACGAACAGTAGTATAAGGTGCATAAAAACGTTTTCCGTAGAACTTTAATATGTCAACGATTTCATTCGTTGACAAAAACAGACAGTGATGATATAATCCGAAATGTTAATTGATTTCTACAAACAGGAGGATAAAAATGAAAAAAGCAATTGTAATTATTATAAGCGCCTTGGTTGTGATCGGCGTAGCTGCGGCAGGACTTATACTGTTCCTGCCACGCAATGAAACGATACATATTGAAAATCCGTTTATCAAGACGCATATCGCCGACGCTGATGTTCAGGGTGATACGCCTGAGGGTACAAAGCTTGACGCAGTTATCGACATAACCGTTACCGTGAATCGTGCAGGACTTTGCGACGCAAACGGAACGATAAAGCTCGGCGAACAGTCATTTGAGATAAATGATGTTACCGCATCGGCAGACGGCTATACGCTGAGCCGAAAAGATAACGGCAGTACCGTTGCCGCATTGTACTGGCATAGAGATGATGTTAAGAACACATCGCTTATGATATACAGCGGAGAGTATTACGGCAACTGGTGGTACAGCAAGGATTAAATATAATGGCGGACTGCCCGTAAAGACAGTCCGCCTTGTTATATATCCTGTTTTTATCAGAGTGTGAAGCTTCCGCCGTGGTTTGCTTTTCTCCAGTCAACATATTCCTCATACGTTCCCTGTCGGTCATAACAGCCCTTGTCGGATATTTCGATAATTCTGTTTGCGACTGTCTGTACTATCTCATAGTCGTGAGAAGCGAACAGTACGTTGCCCTTGAAGTCCGAAAGTCCGTTGTTTACGGCAGTTATGCTTTCAAGGTCGAGGTGGTTTGTAGGTCTGTCAAGGATAAGAACGTTTGACTGGAACAGCATCATGCGAGAGAACATACAACGCACCTTTTCGCCGCCGGATAATACGTCAACGCTCTTGAATATATCATCGCCTGAGAACAGCATACGGCCTAAGAAGCCACGCAGATATGTTTCGGTTTCGTCTTTTGAATACTGTCTTATCCAGTCGAGGATCGACAGCTTGCAGTCGTTGAAGAAAGCGCTGTTGTCCTGCGGGAAATAGCTTACGCTTGCGGTACTGCCCCATTTGATAAAGCCCTCGTCGGGTTCTTCTTCACCCATCAGTATCTTGAACAGTGTGGTAACGGCGATTTCATTGTCGCCGACAAAAGCGATCTTGTCGTTTCTGCCTACTGTGAAGCTGACGTGGTCAAGTACCTTTTCGCCGTCGACTGTTTTTGAAAGACCTTCGACCTGTAATATATCCTTACCTATCTCACGCTCCATATCAAAGCTGATGAACGGATAGCGTCTGCTTGACGCAGGCAGTTCTTCAACGGTCAGCTTGTCGATCAGCTTCTTTCTTGAGGTAGCCTGCTTTGACTTTGATTTGTTGGCTGAGAAGCGCTGGATAAAGTTCTGTAATTCCTTTATCTTTTCTTCGTTCTTCTTGTTCTGCTGCTTTAACATCTTCTGGATAAGCTGTGAGGATTCATACCAGAACTCATAGTTGCCGACATACATCTTGATTTTGGTATAGTCTATGTCGACTGTGTGGGTACAAACATTGTTGAGGAAGTGACGGTCATGCGATACGACTATGACCGTACCGAAGTACTCCGCAAGGAAGTCTTCAAGCCATGCCACAGCGTCAATGTCGAGGTGGTTTGTAGGCTCGTCCATGAGGATTATGTCGGGGTTGCCGAACAGTGCCTGAGCAAGCAGTACCTTGACCTTTTCGTTACCTGCAAGACTGCTCATCTGGGAGTACATAATGCTCTCGTCAAGTCCGAGACCCTGTACAAGCTTAGAAGCGTCGCTCTCAGCCTCCCAGCCGCCCAGCTCGGCAAATTCAGCTTCAAGCTCGCTTGCAAGGTTGCCGTCCTCCTCGGTGAAATCGTCCTTTTCGTAGAGGGCGTCCTTCTGCTTCATAACCTCATAAAGACGGGGATTACCCATTATAACCGTTTCCTGTACCGTATAGTCGTCGTAGGCGTAGTGATCCTGCTTGAGGACTGACATACGCAGTCCCTCCTGCACTGTGACTGTACCCGTGGTAGGCTCAAGATCGCCGCAGAGTATCTTTAAGAATGTGGACTTGCCTGCGCCGTTTGCGCCGATCACGCCGTAGCAGTTGCCTGCCGTGAACAGCAGGTTTACGTCCTTGAACAACATCTGTCCGCCGAATGAAAGACTAACGTCCGATACTGTAATCATTTTTGTTTCCTTTCTCGTTTTACACTTTTTTACTTTTTCTTACATTTGTATTCGTATTTTAACCATATAAATTAAAGTATAGCATATTGTTGCGGATAATGCAAGCAAAACCGCAGAAATAAAGGGAAAATCGTAATTTTGCCGAATTATGCAACAGTGTTGCACAATTGCCGTAAAATGCGGTGTAACCGTTGCGGCGGGATAACAGAGCGGCAAAGGTTACAAAACGGTAACAAATGGTTACAAAATAGTTACAGTTTTGGGTTTGCTATTGTGAAGAAATTTTGTTTGTGATAGAATATTCACATAAGATATTTTGGGGTAAACGGGAAATTGACGGGAGGGGGCAAGCCTCTCACCTAATGGAATACGAAATGTGAATTACACCGATATGCCAAGAGGAGAAAAACATGACTTATACTGTGAAAATCGAACAGATGTATGCTTATCCGAAAAGAATGAAATACATTGCAAGGACAGATTCTTTTATCGAAAAGGACTGCGACAGTCTTTCGTATATCAGGAATGTACGTCAGCCATACGGGTGGATAAAGGAGTCGGGAACACCGCCGTGCGAGCATCTTGACGTTATAGTTATGACTGATAAAGAATACGAGCTTGGTGACGAGGACAAGATAAAAATTATCGGAGTGTTCTGCCGTAATGACGGCGACAACAAGCTTGTAGGCGTGCTGTGCGACAGGGATATAAACGATTTTTCAGAGCTTTCTGACACGGAAAAAGAGGATATGCACAGGCTGTATCCCCGTGAGGATAAGGGCGAGGGCTGGTTCGGCAGAGAGAAAGCCGAAGAAATAATCGATGAGTTTTTCAAAAGAAGAAAGAGGAAGCTCATAATCACTGTTCAGCATACCGAATCGGAGCATCACACAAACGGAATGATAGGTGCGTGGGGCGACTGGAATCTTACGCAGTACGGCAGGGAGCAGGCATATAACATAGGCAAATGGCTTCTTTATGAGGACTGTGACAAGTGCTTCAATATGTATGTTTCGGACTTGAAAAGAGCAAGTCAGACTGCAGAGGAAATAAACAAAACGCTCGGTATCACGCCCACTGTTACGGACGTTATCAGAGAGGTAAACGCAGGAGCAGGCAACGGCAAGCCGAGAGCTTGGTACAACAGCATGAAAGCACCCCGTGAGGGCGGATACGACCCCAACTATAAGCCCTTCCCCGATGCTGAATCCGACCGTGAGCTGTGGGACAGACTGTATCCGTTCTACAAGGAAATTATGACAAACAACGAGGAACGGATACTTATCGTATCTCACGGAACAACACTCAGCTTTTTGCAGTCGATGATTATGGGATATTCGTTTTCTGATATAGAAAAATTCAGATTTGACGGTGTTGGCGGTTCGGTGTCAAAATTTGTTATCGAGCCTGACGGAAAGGTCATCGCAAGGTATGTAAATCAGAGAGTTTGCTGAGATTATAAACTCAAGCAAGATGTAATGGAGAAAATATATGAGCAAAATATGCCCTAATTGCAAACGTGAAATAGATGAAAACGTAAAGTTCTGCCCGTTCTGTGCGTCTTTCACAGGTGAAACGCCCGAGGAAAAGAAGAAAAGCCCTGTCGGCGCGATAATAGGCGGCACTGTCGGCGTGCTGGCGCTCGGTGCGGCAAGCCTTGCAGTATTTGTCTTTGACGTGTTCGGAATGTACGGCGACAATGCGGAAACATTTTACGGCACAGGCGACAAGCTGTTCATACAGTCGGTAACGCCCGTGTGCATTGACGGCAAGTGGGGCTATGCGGATAAGAGCGGCAACACAACGCTTAAACCGCAGTATACCGCCGCCTATGCTTTTAATGAGGACACTAACGATGTTGCGCCTGTGGCTGTCGACGGAAAGTTCGGATATATCAAAAAGGACGGCGAGTTTGTAGCCTCTCCGCAGTACAGCTTTGCAGGCAGCTTTTCGGATAAAGGTCTTGCTAAAGTCGTTGACGAAAACGGCAATGTCGGATTTGTAGACAGCAGAGGGCGAAAAGCGTTTGACGGCAGAATGTTCAGCTACGCCTCGGACATGAACAACAGCGGTTACGCCTTTGCTTACACACTGCTTATGCCTGAGATCACAGGCGGAACGGAAAGCGGAAACTACTACGATATGATCTACTGCCTGCTCAGCTCCGACGGAAAAGTGACCGAGCTTGAAAACGGCAC
>CAVJKI010000135.1:3162-6015 GCA_963649995.1 Sodaliphilus sp. | reverse complement strand
CTTGCAGTGGTACTGTTTCCTTCGGCGTGTGCGTATGTATTGCTTGCGACAGTGCCGTTTCCTTCTGCGTGAGTACTGGGTGCTGTCGCTTTCGTACCCGTTCCCTCAGCGTGAGAGTACGAAGCAGAAGCGGTGTTATTCTCATAATCGTTGAATATTTCGCAGCCGATGCCAGTGGTGGTTAGCTTGCCGACGCCGCCGACATTACCAGTTGCGATTTTATTATTAATTATTTTTTGCGTATTGCCTGCCGTCGCCTTGTTTAGCACATTCAGCACTTTCAGCTTCTTGTCACCGCAGACATAACGCTGAGTGTGCTTTCCGTTTTCGTATTCATCTGTAATTTCGGTTATCACCGTTTCGTATTCCACGCCATCTATGCGAATTAACACTTTTTGAGCAAGCGCAGGTTCATCCTCATCGTCCATGAACAGCGGTTCTATCTCAAAATCATCCGATATTACATATTCATCCGCCGCTTTCAGTGCGTACCTGTCTATCTCAGATACACTGTCAGCGTCAACATCTAGAACAACCTCTTTGCGGTTGATACTGCTTGCGGTATCACCGGGGCGCTTAACGCATTTTACGGTAACATCGGCACCACTGCCGACAACAGCATATATAGTGTTCTTGTACGCCGATGTTCCGTCCTTGCGTGTGTAGCTTTTGATATTATATCTGCTTTCGTCAATGATAATAGTCGACTTATCCTCACTCGATTCCATGTGAGGATTATAATTATCGTTTTCATTCGATCTATCATCAATAATCAGACGCATATCGTAAAAATGTGTCTTGCAATTTTTTAGCAAATTAAAAATTGCCGTGCTGACCGGCTCGAGTCGTGTCATGTAGCGGTCGTCCTGTATTCCTGTCAAGTTGGCGTCAATCTGCTGAGTTGGCATTGTAATAGGATACATTCCATATATCTGCCTATCGTCGTCAGTAGAATTCACTATATTGTAATTAATGATGTTGGAAATGCAGGTAAACGTTGAACCCGTTGTAACATAATAGCCGTATGTTCCCTTGTCTTGTTCCTCTTGCGGAAATAATGTTACACGAAGCGAAAACAAATATTTCAAGTCATACCCGGTTACAGTTATAGCATCATCTTTCTTTTCAATATCAGTTACATACAAAAACGTGCCGATAACAATTTTTCTTGACGGATCACTCGCAATATACGTTTGCCCAAGCTTTTCGCCTACTATCAGCATACGATCAGGCTGAATACAATTTGTTTCATCAGCGTGTGTCGGTATTACCATTTCAAAACTGCCGATGTCATACGCTCTGCGAGTGTATTTGAAATTCACAACATCGGAAACAACGCCGACTAAATTCTGTGAAAATTTTGGTTTTTCTGCCGATAGAAAATTGTATACTCTTACTATCATCAGATACTCCTTACATAATCGAAACGCACTAATTTTACTTTAACAGATCCAGCCGTTCCGTTATTCTGAATTGACAATGTGTTAGTGCCGGGGTATATATACTGCGAAGTGGATTTAATCAGATCAATGCGACTGCGATGTGTAGTCGGTATATACACTCTGCCGAGCAATCCCCAGTCAATTTCAACCGTATCCGATGTAGAAAGATAGGAAACCAGCTGAAGCTCACCGCTTTTGCCGGAAGAAGAACGAACCGGCTCTTTGCTAACTTCGCTGATACGCTTGTATCGTTCCGAATACTCGTTGCCACTGAGCTTTATTATTGCCGAGTGCGTTTCAGTACCAACCATTTGAACCGGGGCGCTGACAATAATTTTTGCAGGTATTTTTTCTTCTGTATCAGACAAAAAGCTTTGTGTCTGTGTCGTTCCTGCCGTGCAAGTCAGCTCCACATCATCGGCTTTCACACGCCAAAACGGCACATAGGATAGAATTGATATTTTTGCCGTGCATAGCACGCCTATTTGCCGTTCCACAGCAGGAATCTCGCTGACAACGCCCTCGATTTGATATGTCTTGCCTGCGCTGTTTGTGTATTTCAGCGTACCTTCAACCCCGGCAGGAAAATACCTCAGCAGTTTTCTGCGAAGCTCGTACATCGTAGCAGGCTTTCCGTTGCGGGGAAGCAGTGCGATTTCTGCGGTGATATTGCGTATATTTGCTTTTGCGCCGTAAAATCCTGCACCGTCAAAACCCACCCGCTCGGAGCTGTCGTGCTTATATCCGAGTGCATTGCCCTCGAAACTCAGCAGATGAAGCGGTATATATCCGTCGGTATCAGACGATGAATTAACATCATCAATTGTCACTGCTGTACCGAGAACGGTTGAAAATGTGATTTTCTCCATGCTTTTACCTCCTATCTGATTACAATGTCGTCCATCAGTGCGTCCTTGACAGCCTTTGTTATCTGAGCCATTGTCAGAGCTGTACCGATGAGATTAACATTCGCCGTATTATTCCGTGTATTATTATTGTTAACGATACTTTCAACGGATTTTGAGCCGTCGGCCATAGCCGACATTATCTGCTGTACGGTTTTCAGGCTTTCATTAATTGCACTGATCTGATTATTGTAGCTTTTCTGCTCACTTTCGTACTTTGCATTTGCGGCGTCTTTGCGAGCCTGAGCGTTTCTCTGCCACTCTTTTTCTGCCTTATCGTCATACAGCCCTTGTAACTTTTTCTCCATCTGCTCACGGGAGAATTCATCCAGCTGACCGTATTTCAGCTGTGCTTTAACCTCGTTTATCTGTTTTTCAAGGTCATTATCCTCATTTAGACGCTTGCGGGCATTGATTTCATCATCAATAGCTTTTATCGTAGCGTCACGAAGCTCTTTTTTGGCTTCAAGCTCACGCTTTATGAGGGCTATCTTCTTGTCTGCTTC
>CAVJKI010000135.1:0-3152 GCA_963649995.1 Sodaliphilus sp. | reverse complement strand
ATAGGCATCCGAAGCCTTCTTAAACTCGTTGTCGGAACTGCTTGACGATGAAGAATTGCCCGAACCGCTGAAACTGCCCGCTTCCATATAAGTATCAAAATTATCATACATCGACTGTAGAGCGTCACGCTTGAGCTTATCGGTATCACCCTCTATTTCGGCAGAGATAAGCAGCTTTGAATATTTTGCCATGCCTGCGGCATCATTTGCCTTAAATGCTTCATCGTACATTTTCCGATAATCGTCCGATTCTGCGATTTTAGCGTCATACTCCGCTATCTGAGAAGCAAGCTTTGCCTTTGCAAGCTCTTTATACGCTTCTGTATTCAGTTTTATTTTGCCTGTTTCATTATCTAGGCTGATACACTGTGCATATCCTGCGTCAATCAGTTTCAGCATTGTGCTGTATGATATATTGCCGTTCTTTTCTTGCTCGGCGTATGCGGAAGCCAGCTCATCGAGATTTTTTATGAGATCCGCTGTGCTGTCGGCGAGTTCTTCGGTGGTTTTTGCGTTGTTATACTTAGAGGCGTTGTTCTCGTTTGTCTTTTGTGTATTATTTTCCGTCGTTTCCGAAAGCACTTTTTGAGCGTTGTCCAATTCATCTGCTTTTTCGACGTAAAATTCCCACTGTTCAACGATTTTTTTATAACTCTCGCTGTTATTATCGCTGTAATTTGTTTTATTCAGAAAATCTACGTATTCTTCAAACCAGTTTGCTTTTTCGCGAAGCGTGCCATTACGATTTATTTCTTCCGGCATTACCTCTGCAACTGTCTGATAATCTTCTTTCTGTAACTTTTGAAGTGTGCTAATTGTGCCTTGTGCCTTTGCTCTTGCCAGTTTTATTTCAGATTGTGTTGCTTTTTCAAGCTTTTTTATATTTTCTTCATAACTGCCATTCACAAGGTCTATAGCCTGACTAGTTCCGCCGTAGACTCTGTTCAACTGCTCCTGCAAATCTTTTAATGTCTGCGTTTTCTCAGCAGCAGTTTGTATTTTGTGCGAGTTTTCCTCATATTTCGATGTGATGTCTTTTAGAGTTTCTAGCTTTTTAGCAGATTTCTGCGCCTCGTCAGATAGTTCAAAAGCCGCCTGTGCAAGTTCTTCAACAGACTGAGTAGCGTTATTTGTAGTAGCTACATATGTTGCTATTCCCGCAGCCAACGTCAACACAGCCGAAGCGATAAACACATACGGATTAGCCGCACCAACAGCGTTAAAAGCCGCCTGCGCTGTAGTTGCCGCCTTTGTGGCAGTTGTAAAGCTCATTATCGCCGAAACCGTTGCGCTTATAACATTACCAATTCCCACAGCTACTTTAAAAGTGCCAAGAGCTACCGCACCCGCAAGAATTATATCTTTGAACTGGAAACCTACAGAGATAGCCTGCTTCATAAAAGCAACAAGGTTTTTAAGCAATACGCCTAAATCCTGCGCCCATTTATCAAGCGTACCGTCCTGCTCCCATTCTGCCAGCTGATCGCTAACGTCCTGCAATGCCGACTTTACTTCTCCGAAAGCTCCCTCGCCCATTTTGCGGAAGAACTCGGATATGTTGTCCTGCATAGTGCTTAACATACCCTGCATGGTCTGCGACTGCTTTTCCATCATGCCCGCAAACTTGCCGTCACCCGTTGTCAGCTCGGTTATAGCCTTGTTCAGATCGTCTATGCCGACCTTTCCGGCGGAGACCATCTTTGAAAATTCTTCGCCGGTTACGCCTATGCTTTCGGCAAGTGCCGTCTGAAGCGGTACTCCTGCTTCCGTCATCTGCCTTAGTTCTTCGCCTGTGACCTTACCCTTTGCGAGCATCTGACCGTAAGCAAGCGTTATTCTGTCCATTTTTTCGGCATTACCGCTTGCGAGATCTCCGAGCTTTGTCATAGTGTCGATAAGATTGCTTTCGTCCACACCGTAACTCATCAAAAGCGAACCGCCGGAGATTACGTTTTCAAGCGTAAGCGGTGTTTTTGCGGCAAAGTCTCGCATTTTCTCTATCATAGCCGACGCTTTTTCGGTAGATCCGAGCATAATCTCAAGCGAAGCTGTGTACTGCTCCATTTCGGCGTTAGAGCCGATCAGCATTTCCCAAAGCTTTTTACCACCGTAAGCCGCTATAAAGCCTGTTACCATAGTTTTCAGCTTATTCATTTCGCTTGAAACATTGGATATTCCAGATTTATGATTTTTCAGCTCGCTGGTAGTTTCCTTAAGACCGTTTTTCAAATCAATCTGCTCGGTTTTAAGCTGTGCAGCTTTGGTACGTGCTTCATCGAGAGCTTTTTCAAGCTCGGACATTCGAGTTTTTTGTTCTTTTGTAGCTGTACCGTTTTCCTTTTCGGCTTTTTTCAGCTCATCAAGCTCTTTTTCATACTCCTTAGCTTTTTTGTTTGTATCCGCGATCGCCTGTTTGTTGAGCTCAAGGGCTTTGTTAAGCTCGGTGAGCTGGGCTTTTATTTCCTGCACACCTTTAGAAAATTTAGTGCTATTTGCCCCGAAATTTGCGGTTAATTCCTGTGCCATCAGTTTTTACCTCCCTTTTCCCATAGTGCTTCTATTTCGTCACGAAAGCGGTTTTCTGCAAGCTCCGTGATAGCTTTCTTCTTTGATATCAGCGCCGCTCTGATGTGCGAATACGACTGTACAGCGCCTATCTTTCTGCCGAGTTTATCCCTGCCGCCTTTTTCACGACTCTTTTTGCCCGGTCTGCCGAACTCGATAATTACGCTTTCAGGGCGTGCTTTTATTGCGGCTGTATCATACCCGGCTTTCACCTTATACAGCTTACCTGTTTTGGTTATCTGCTTCGTCAGCAGTCCGCTAAGCTTTGTCGGAGAACCGTCTTTATTTGATTTGCCCTGTAACATACGCCGTTCTTCGATTATCAGCTCGTCGCCGACTTCATCAAGGATTTCGGGGATAATCTTGCTGTTCAGCTTGCTGTCCATGTTATTGATTACCTGAATTAGCGCTTTCAGATCCATCCCTGACAAATCAATGGTAAATAAATCATCGGACATTTTATTGCTCCTTTCAGAATTTTGGGTATAAAAATACCACCCCTTTTGGAGTGGTATAATTATTAAGTTGAGAGTTTAACACGTTCTGATGGTTTCAACATCAAAACAAAGTTCTTTAAGCCGTCTTAT
>CAVJKI010000134.1:0-6085 GCA_963649995.1 Sodaliphilus sp. | reverse complement strand
TTTAAACGCAATCGTTTGTGTGTCTTATCGCCAACACCCCCTCAGCGGAGTGGGGATGTGGGTAAGGAAAGAGGGATGCGCGTCTGAGCATTGCAAAAGCAATGCTCCCGCTCCTATCGTCGCTCAAGAGGAATAACTGATTCGGAGAAGACCTAAGGGATAGGGAGAGAGGCTGCAAGTCTCTTGCCCTAGTCCCTTTGGTCGTCTCCCTCGTCCATATTGACGTGTGTATTAATTGGAATAGCGAACCCGAGAAGTGCTATCCGACAAAAAGCACTATCGTCAGCCTGCTATCACAGCAAATAACAAAGCAATCAGAAATACATTTCTGCTTACATCACCTTTCATTATCATACTGCATCGCTTATTATCTACACAGTTTCAAATCCCGTAAAATTTCTCTTTGCTGCTGTAACCGCCCCAAAAAGCGACACCGCATAAATCACCGTCACCCCTGCCCCGATAATACAAAGCCACATGACCTGCTCACCGATATTGTTCATTATACCCTCTGCAAAATTCATAATCCCCGTGATCATATCGGCATTATACCATGATATATCGCCGTAAAGCAGATAGATTATAAACGCCATTATCGCCGCACCGAACGCCGAGCCTTTTACTGCCTTGCCCGATTTTACGCCGAACAAAAGCATAAGCGGAATCTCGACCGCTCTCATAAAAAACTGTATTATCATGAGTAAAAACGGGAAAGCAGGATTCAAACCGCACCCGATAACACACGACAACAGCGAAAACAGCAGTGTTTCAATTAACGATATTACAAGCACAAGCACATATTTCGATACCGTAAGCTTTGCGATTCCGTAAGGCACCGTGCTTATAAAGCTGTAAAAGCCCGCTGTCCTGTCACAGCCGATAACAGCCGACTGCGCCTCGCCCGTAACAAGATATGTAAGCACCGCTCCCGTCACAAATTCAAGCTGTATAATAAGGCGGTTTACGTCTTCCGACATATCAAGCACCGCAATGCCGAGTACGGCAACGGCGTTAAAGAATATCATGCTGATAAACGCAATTATAATATCCTTTTTACATTCCAGAAGATTTTTGTATGACAACCTGCATATTACCGAAATCAAAGACATTGTACCGCCCCTCTCATCTTGCATTTTTGCAAAGCAGTCTTGCCGAAATAACCGCCGAAGCCGCAAATACCGCAGCATTTACGGCAATCAGCACAAGACATATAACCGCCGCATTATCCTGTATAAAATCGATCACTCGCAGAAGATCCCGCTCGTCTTTCATAGTCAGCATTATTACCGCCGTGATAATATCCGTTGTTATGAACATGAGAAACAGCGTGAAAAACGATGCCGTTTCCCTGCCCCGAAACATATAAAAGGTCGGCAGCAGCAAAAATACAAGCAGAAAAAGAAGCACATCGGCAGTTATAAAAAAATCGCTTGCCGCTATCTCCCTGCCCGATACCGAAAAACAGCCCGTAACGCTTATTGCCGCAACGATCGCCGAAAGCACGAACACTGCCGCCGTCTCGCAAAGCTTTGCAACTGTTATCACTCTCCTGCTCACAGGCAGGGTTGAGGTGAACATATACCATCCGTTTCTGCGGTCGTCGCTTACCGTACCCCAGAGTATCACGCTCATCGACAGCAGACACAGCACACCGGGCAGTATTCCTAACAGCGTAGTTGCCGTTAAATATGTATCATTGAAATTGCTCTCTGGCAGCTTTGCAAGATTTCCGTATTTGTAGCTTCCGCAGAAAAGCATTCCGAAAATCATAAAGCCGACTGTCGTACACAGTGCAATGATAAGCTGTTTTCTGAGATACAGAATATCCTTGCGTATAAAAGCAACGGCATATCTCATGACCGCCACTCCCTTCCGCTGTTTCTCCTGACGTAGAAAAGAAGTATTTCGTCAAGAGTTGTTTTATTGACCACATACCCGTCATATCTGCCGTGCGACTGTGAATAGTTTCTCAGCATCACATCAGCTCCGAAATCGCACAGCCTTACGCTGACTATATCCTCGCTTGCTATCCTGCCTATATCTTCTTCCGAGCATTTAACCACTGCATGGTCTGCCAGTATATCGCTTGTATATCCCGAAAGAAGGATCTTGCCGCTGTCTATGAACGTAACACTGTCCGCTATCTTTTCAATATCGCTCGTTATATGCGAGGACATAAGCACCGTATGCTCCTCGTCATTTATAAATTCAAGGAATATATCCAGCATCTCACTGCGTACAACAGGATCAAGACCGCTTGTCGCCTCGTCCATTATAAGGAGCTTTGCACCGTGCGACAGCGCCGCACATATCTGAAGCTTCATCTTCATTCCCCGTGAAAAATCGTGTATCTTCTTTTTTTCGGGCAAGGAAAAGCGTTCGATCAGCTCGTGATACCGCTTGCCGTCCCATCCTTTATACAGTCCTTTAAGCACTTTTTCAAGACTTGTCGGTGTCAGCACATCGGGAAACGGCAGCTCGTCAAATACCACCGCTATATCTTCCTTTATCCTGATCTCATCTTTCACGCTGTCAAGCCCGTATACCTTTATCGTTCCGCTGTCATTGCGGAGAATATTCAGTATCGAGCGTATAGTTGTGGTCTTTCCCGCTCCGTTCTGCCCGACAAAGCCCATAATACTGCCCTTCGGCACATTGAAGCTTACATTATCCAGAGTAAAGCCGTCAAAGCGGTGAGTAACACCGCACAGCTCAAGTGCGTTTTCCTGTGACATATCCCCATATCCTTTCAAAAATTATTCTTCCGTGTAGAGCATAGCCAGTATGTCTGTAAGCTCGTCAAGCCCGACGCCCGCAGTTTTCGCCATATTGCACACCGATACAAGCTGAGCTTCGATCTTTCTCAGCGTATCCTCACGGTAAAGCTCAGGATTCTGCCGCTTTACAAAGCTGCCTCTGCCTGTATACGACTCTATAAAGCCGTCACGCTCCAGCTCCTCATACGCTCTTTTTGTGGTGATAACGCTTATTCTCAGTTGTTGGGCAAGCGTCCTCATAGAGGGAAGCGCATCTCCCTCTTTAAGCCCTCCCGTCATAATAAGAGCCTTTATCTGCCGTACTATCTGCTCGTAAATCGGCTCGTCCGACGTATTGCTTATAAATATGTTCATGAACTTCTCCTTGTATATTGTGTATATACACTATATACATCATACCAACCGCCTTTCCTTTTGTCAAGAATAAATTTTCTTTTGCCGTACCCCGACAGCCGTATTTTTTCCGCCGCTTGCATTTTGCGCCGTTTATGGTATACTTATATAAGACAGAAGTAAAATAGATTTGTAAAAATACAGATTCATTTTGAAAGGACTAACATGGGATTTCTTATAATAGACGGCAACAGCATATTAAACCGTGCATTCTACGGTATCCGTGTACTGACAAATTCAAGAGGCGTTGCCACAAACGCAGTGACAGGCTTTATGAACACCCTGCTTATGCTTCAGAAGGATGTTAAGCCTGACATGACAGCAGTAGCATTCGACCTTAAAGCTCCCACCTTCCGCCATAAGATGTATGACGGCTATAAAGCAAACCGTAAGGGTATGCCGGAGGACCTTGCACAACAGCTCCCTTATATGAAGAAGATAATCAGAGCAATGGGCATAGCCATCATTGAGCAGGAGGGCTACGAGGCAGACGATATAATCGGTACAATATCCGCCGCCTGTGCAGAAAAGAAAGTTCCCTGTACAGTATCAACGGGCGACCGTGATTCGTTCCAGCTTGTAAACGACTATGTAACCGTAAGACTTGCCAAGACCAAGGGCGATATATATTACACTCCGGGAGTTATCGAGGATGAATTCGGCGTTACACCCAAGCAGATGATAGAGGTCAAGGCGCTTATGGGCGATGCAAGCGACAATATACCGGGCGTTGCTGGCATCGGCGAAAAAACCGCTCTTTCGCTTATAAAGGAATTTGCAAGCGTAGACGGCGTTTATGAGAATATCAATTCAACGCTTATAACAAAAGGTCTGCGCACAAAGCTCGAAAACGGCAAGGACAGCTGTTATATGAGCAGACAGCTTGCAGAAATATGCCTTACCGCACCTATTGACACCGAGCTTTCGCATTACGTTCCGAAAGAGCGTGACGAAGCGGAGCTTGCAAGACTGCTTTCCGAGCTTGAAATGTATAAAATGCTGCAAAAATTGAATCTTCACCCGACCTCCGCCCCCGCAGGCTCAAGAGAAGCGCAGGAGCAGGCTGCATTGAAGCAAGCCCACGCCATGCCCGCAGGAGATATTGTCCTGACCGATAGCAGCAGGATATACGCAGGCACTGTCGGTGCGCTGAAAGAGCTGTCGGGAGATGAGTTTAAAGCTTATGCTGACAGCGACAGCGTAAAGTACACCTTTGATGTCAAGGAATTACTGACTGCTTCGGGCTGCGAAAAGCTTGAAAACAACAGATTCGATACCACTCTTGCGGCATACCTTGCCGACCCCGACTCAGCAGACTACACCATGTCACGCCTCTGCACGCAATACGGCGTACCGAAAGGCGACAGTGTGCAGGAGCAGTCTATTACAGTTACCGCACTCAACGAGATCCTTAACGGTAAGATAAGCGAGGCAGGCTCATCTGCCGTTCTCACCGATATAGAAATACCGCTTGCCGCCGTGCTTGTAGCCATGGAGCGTGAGGGTGTAAAAATTGATATTGACGGTATCAGAGCTTTCGGCGAGGAGGTTTCCGCAAAGGCTGAAAGGATAAGCAAGGAAATTTACGAGTATGCAGGCTATGAGTTCAACATCGGCTCGCCCAAACAGCTCGGCAGCGTGCTGTTTGAAAAGCTGATGCTGCCCAGTGCAAAAAAGACGAAGACGGGCTATTCCACAAATGCCGAGGTGCTTGAAAGCCTTATGGACAAGCACCCAATAGTCCCGCTTATAACCGAATACCGTGCACTTACAAAGCTCCAGAACACATACGTTACAGGGCTTTTAAAGGTGGTAGCCGACGACGGCAGGATACATTCCACATTCAAGCAGACCGAAACGAGAACAGGCAGAATCTCAAGCGTTGAGCCGAACATTCAGAACATTCCCGTCAGAACGCCGCTCGGCAGAGAGATGAGAAAGTTCTTCACCGCAAGGGACGGTTATCTGCTGGTCGATGCCGACTATTCGCAGATCGAGCTTCGTGTGCTTGCCCATATTTCGGGCGATGAGATAATGAAAAAAGCCTTTATGGACGGAGTGGATATTCATACCGTCACCGCCTCTCAGGTGTTCAATCAGCCGATCGAATGGGTAACGCCCGACCTCAGAAGCAAGGCAAAGGCAGTAAACTTCGGTATTGTTTACGGCATAGGCGCTTTCTCGCTGTCAAAGGACATAGGCGTTACAGTGTCAAAGGCAAGCGAATACATCAGGGCTTACCTTGCAAAGTATTCAGGCATAGCCCGCTATATGGAGCAGACAGTATCAAAGGCAAAGCGTGACGGCTACGTTGAAACAATGTTCGGACGCCGCAGATACATCAAGGAGCTTGCCGCAAAGAACAAGAACCTGCAAGCGTTCGGCGAGCGTGTAGCCAAGAACACGCCTATTCAGGGTACTGCGGCTGACATTATCAAAATTGCAATGATAAAGGTTTACGACAGGCTGAAAAAAAGCGGTCTGGATGCAAGGCTGATATTACAGGTTCACGATGAACTGATAGTCGAAGCAAGAGAAGACTGCGCACAGCAGGTTGCCGTACTTTTAAAAGAAGAAATGGAGAACGCCGTAAAGCTCACCGTACCCATGACGGTAGATGTAAACATCGGCAAAACATGGTATGATACTCATTGAAAAGGAAGATTCTTCCGAAGAAACGAAAAATTGCAGTTATACCGCACTTTGCAACAATGTTGCAACAATCGAAAAAAAGTGCTTTTCCGTTCCTTGGACAAGCAGAAGTATCGAATCACAGGTGCTGACCGACGGCTCGATCATTGCCCTTATTTGCGATGACAAAGCCGAAAATCAGCCTGTCGGCTATGTTTCGGGACAGAGCGTTTCGGACGAATGCGAGCTGTACCGTATAGCCGTCCTCCCCGACTACCGCAAGC
>CAVJKI010000133.1:2257-6111 GCA_963649995.1 Sodaliphilus sp. | reverse complement strand
CGGGAGGGGCAAGCCCCTCCCCTACCAAAAGCAGATAAAATATATCGGACGTTATCTTATAGTTCACCTTTAACAAGCAAATTGCAACCGAATGACGTGTTGAAATGAATTTAAACTGTGCAGAAAGAGAAGCAATTTAAAATCATTTCAGTATGCAGTTTTTTTGCTCGGTAAGTCTTTCTTTAATTAGTCCGACGAAGCTTTCGGGGGAGAGTGCCTTTACGCAAGGTCCGAATGACAGCACACGGATAACGATTTCCGTTTCGTCATTTTCGTAATATTTCAGATGAAGTAAATACTTGCTGTCGTCTATGCGTTCCGCCTGCTTTTCAAAGTGAGCGAAGTGAAGCATGACACGTTCGAGCGCATTGCGTTCATCGGTTATCTGCAAGGTAAGCTCTTTTATCTGTATATCTTTCGGTTTATCGTTCCACGGTCCTGTGCCTGCATAGATCTGACAGTTTTTGATTCTGCCGAGGTTTATCTGTCTGAACTTACAACCGTCCATAAGTACTCTTATCTTGTCGTCCTTTTCGGAATATTCAAAGCCCTTAGGGAAAAATCTCAGTGTAACTTCCTTGCCGAATCTGTTAGCAAACCTTGCGGTTACGGGCAGACCGTTTTTTATTGCGTAATATATCAGCCTGAAATGCCGTATATAGCCCTCGTCTTCAAAATCATCGCCGTCCGAGTAACGGTCGTATATTCTGTAATCGTCCTCGGTGAACAGCGGCTCGACATCGGATAGATCGGGGAACTGTACGTCAAACAGCTTTACCCTCTTATCAAGCGATACGGCTTTGAGCCAGCGTTTTTGCAGTAAGGTGAGCGGCATTGTCGGCTCGTGCTTTAAAAGCGGGCGGAGATCATCGTCAAGCAGTTTCCACTTTCCGCTTTTCAGCGACGGCATTACCGTAAGCACACTTTCGGAAAAGGCGTTTTCGCTCACGATACGGTCAAGCTCCCTTTCGGTCGTATTTTCGTCAAAAGCGGCGGTGATTATCCTTGCGACCGTGTTATAGTACGCTGAGTAAAGCTCGCTGAATATCAACACTTTCACCTCCGCTGTTGTCTGAATTATCATCATTATCTTCAATGCCGTACATACTGTACATTTTTTTCAAATCCGTTCTGAAGTTATTCTCGACTGTACGGTCGGAGAAATTGAGCCTTGTTATACGGCAGATAAACGTGCGTATCCACGGTATCATTTCGGTCGTATCAAAAACATCAGCCGAATATCTGTAATGATTATCGTCTATTTTTTCGACCTTACCGCAACGCTTTTCACGCTCCAAACGCTGAACTATATACTGCTCGTCATCGGCAATTCTTACATCAAATTCAACGTGTTCGGCAGCTTTCCTGTCAAGTCTGCCGTTCACGCCCCACATACAGCTTTCCGCTTCATTAAGCTGTTGCCTTAACTCGTCAAACCTTTCGCAAGGCTCGCCTGTTTTCACAGAAGATATGTAATCAAGGCGGTAGGAATAAAGCCTGTTTAGCTTTTCATTATAGGCTATTAAGTGCTGTCTGCCGTTTTGCGTGCTGATATAAATCCTCGGCGGTACAAGACGTACCGACAAGGGCTTGTCCGAATGTCTGCCGAGGTTTTCTACAGTGACATAGCTTTTCTTCTGCATTGCATCAAAAAGCATAGCCGCTATATCGCTGTCGAGCGCCTGTGTTATATAATGGTGCTTGAATGTGAACATTTCATCGTGCGGCGGCAGTTTATCCGTAATAAACGAGCCGATAACACCGCAGGGAGAAATCTCTCCGAAAAAGTCAGCAACATCGCAAAGCGGTGATATATCAATATCGGGCGCACGGCTGTAAAGCACGTTTCTGCCCTGCTTTTCGGTAACGATAATGCCCTCCTCTGTGTATTCCTTAAGCTTTTTTCTGAGCGTGGATTCATCGAAGGTAAAGCCGCCCGAAAGCAGAGAATCTATAGCCTCTATAAGCTCCGATAATGTAAGCCGTATGTCGGGGGAGTGCAATATATCAAATACGGCAAAATGCAGGGTTATATCGCCGTCGGTGAAGCTTTTGGCTTTCCAAGCTTTGTAGAACGGATTTTTCCTTGATGTACGGCTGTCAACCGACAGAAACACGTTCTTACCCTCGGAGGTCTTTGTAAAGCGCATATAATCTCCGAGCCAGCTTTCAACTCTGCGGCGTTCATCGTCATAGGAGCGGGCGCTTTTCTTATCATATTCGCTTCTGCTTTTAAAGCCGTATATGTAAAACTCACGCATATATGCACGGATTTTTTCAAAGTTCTTTATAAGCTCGCTGTATGCCATATACTCGCCCTCCCTGCGTCAGATGTAAGGAATACCCGGCTGCTTTTGTGCAGTCGGGTAAATTCTTTATGTTATTTTTATGCGCCCAGCTCAAGTGTGGGGGCAGTGCCGATAACGTAGCCGTCTGCGCTCACTCCTGCGGTCGCACCGTTCCATGGATAAGAAGCTATTTCATTTCCGCTGTCATCTACCCACGCATTGCTTGTGCCGAATGTCGGAACATCGTTTATATCCGCCTTGTTTACAGTATCGGGCGTATACCACGCCGATACGCATACGCCTTTTATGCAGTTGGCTCTTATCACGCCGTTTTTTAGCTCAGGGAAGCAGTTTTTAAGATACATTCCCAGTAATTCTTCACCGTACTGCGACGTTGTGGTTGTTGTGCTTTCGTCAACATCTGCGGCATTGCCCCATGTCACTGTGTCGGGGGAAAATGCGGCAGGATTCTGAACAGCGTCAATGTGCCAATTGCCGTCACTTACAGTCAGAGTAAACACCTCACGGCAATTATCGCCCATAAGCATATAATTTTTACGGCTTGCGTCTGCCATTGTCAGAAAATAGCCTACCTGCTTTTTGATTTCAGCGGCAGTGCTGTTGGCTGAACCGACATTAGCTTTTACCGTAACGCCGAGCAGTACGGGCACAAGTATTGCGGCAAGCACGCCTATTATAGCCATAACCACGACAAGCTCAACTATAGTAAAGCCTTTTTTCTTATGTAAGCACTGAATTGTATACATCATATTTCCTCCGTTTTAGTTTATTAAGTAAATAATAACACATTTCATGCAGGAAATCAACAGATAAAAAATAATATTCCGAAATTATATTATTGTGAATTTACCGCCTGACTGTTTTTATACTCATGCTGTGAGTGTACAAGCAGATACTCATCTATGCTGTCGGGAGGCGTATCAAGCCAGCCTATATAATAGGCAGTTATGTCGGTTATCTCCTGTGTTATGCGGTCGGGCAAGCGCTCGCCTGTTTCACGGTCATAGGTTGAAAACATAATGTCCTGAGGATAATTTTCCTTACAATAGTCAACAAAGCTCATACTAATTAAATATCCTATATCCAGTGCATCGGGTCCGTATAAATCGGGTGCGCCGAACAAGTGCAGTATTTCGTGTATGATAACAGAGGGTGCGATTTCCGTACTTTCAAGCACAGACGGGATACAGCACAGCTCATAAGGATATTCCTTTTCCTTGTCATAAAACGGAACAGCATACGCAGTTATCCCTATATTCAGTTCATCTTCCTTGCTTGCGTCATATTCATTGGCGAAAAGCAAATAAACTATATTCTCACAGCCATATTCCTTTTTTATGCCGTCAACATCAATATTTTTTTCTATATATCGGTAATATGCGGTTTTCTCTCGGTCTGCAAGGCTGTCGCACACCACATCGTCAAATGCGGTATGATAATATAAGCTGCTGTTTTCGTCAGCAGGATAAATTACAGATAAGTCCTTATTATATTTCTGCGCCTGCTCCATAAACCATTCGGAAGCGATTGCAACCGATTTAAAAA
>CAVJKI010000133.1:0-2247 GCA_963649995.1 Sodaliphilus sp. | reverse complement strand
TCGTATAACATCTGATTCTTTACTGAAATCCCACTCGGTAAGCTTATCATCGCAGAATATTGTGATGATTGCAGTTTTCCCTATCGGTGTATCTGCCGAGCCGAGATCGTCAAGCTGTATTACTTTTCTCTGCTTCGGAGCAGGACGAGGGAAAATTCTGATCACAGAAGAACGGTCAAGCATAAAAAGTACAAATACAGCACAGATCACGATAACTGCTATACTCACGATTAAGGTTAATTTTTCTTTTTTACTCATATCCCACCATAACAAGTATCCCCCGACAGTCACCCGTCGGGGGAATAGCATGTTTATTTAAGTCTTGCTATAACAATCAATTAGTTACCAGCATTCTGATTCTGCTGTGTTGATGTACCAAGGCTAAGTGCGGGAGCTGTACCGATTATAAGACCGTCAGCGTTGATACCTGCTGTGCTCTTATCCCATTCTGATGTACCAGCCTGGAAATCTGCTAATGTAGGAATAGCAGGAACGTCAGAACCATCTGAATCTGCTGTGTAAGCAACATAGAGGCACTTGCCAGCCGCACAATGAGCTACGATGTAAGCGTTCTTCATATCAGGGAAAAGGTTAGCAATCTCCATGCAAAGGAGATCTGTTGCACTTTGAGCTGATGACTTCTCAGCGTTTGCCTGAATATCTGTTGTTATATTTGCCTCTTTCCATTCCTTACCGCCGCCTGTCTTGAACGCAGCAATACCAGTAGACTCTGCGGTCATAGCAGCAGTAACTTTAACATTCCACTTGCTGTCCTCTACTGTAAATGTAAAGCATGCAGTTGCAGTATTTGCCTGCTTCATACCATAACCGGCTGTATCAGCAGATGTTAAGAAGTTGCCGATCTGTGTCTGGATTGAAGAAGCTGTTGAGTTAGCTGATGTTACTCTTGAAGAAGTAACGAAGCCCAGCATTGTGGGAATCAGGATAGCTGCGAGTACGCCGATGATAGCGATAACAACGATCAGCTCAACGAGTGTAAAGCCTTTCTTGGCTTTCAGTTTCTGTAATTTCTTTATCATGGGAAATTACCTCCTTGAAATATGTAAAAGTTTTTTATGTTTAACGGTCTGCGCCGTTAAATCCAAAATTCCCCGAGAGCGTCTGTCATCTTAAGTCTATGCCGAAAGCCTTACTCTTAGCACCATGCCTTAAGCTCCGCCGTCCGCACCTTTAAGATGTTTTCTTGCACCCTTGGTGTTTTCTGTACACTAAGAATACCATACTCCATTCAAAAAAGCAATAGCCAAATTGCTAAATTTTGTGTTAATCTTTAAAATTAGTGAAATTTAAATATAACAGAATTCGATTTGTAGTGCAGTTTGCATAAGAATTGTGTAACGAGGTTACACGATAAACGCATAAACCTCATATTATGCTGTCGTCAAGCAGAAAATCCACTATTCCTATATTAAGCACACCGCTTTCGTTGTACCAACGCTTAGTTATATCGTGGCGCACTATTATCTTCGGAAAGTAGTCGCCGGTCAGTGAAAACGGCTTGTTTTCCTGTATTGCCTTTTCTTCATCGGGCAACGCAAAAGCCGACTGGATATACAGCTTTTTCTCTCCGTCGTTTGCTATAAAGTCGATTTCTCTTGCAACCTGCTTTGGTTTTCCGTTGTCGTCTTTCTCGCTTGAATACACTACTCCGACATCTACCATACAGTCACGGATAATCAGCTCATTATATATGATGTTTTCCATTATGTGCGTCATTTCCTGCTGTCGGAATCCTATCCGTGCGTTTCTCAGACCTATATCCTCGCAGTAATACTTGTTCGGATAATCGAAGTAGCCTTTACCCTTAACGTCGTACCGTCTGCACTCGCTGAAAAGATAGGCATCGGTAAGATTGTCTATATACTGCTTTACCGTATTGTTTGCAACCGCACTTTCACCTTTCAGCTTCTGCTTTGAATTAAGGCTGTTTGCTATGTTGGTGGGGTTTGTGAGTGAGCCTACAGATGAACATAACAAATCAAGCACAGCCGACAGAATATCCTCACGCTTTATCCTCTTGCGCTCGACTATATCTTTAATGTAGACCTCGGAAAACAGCGCAGTAAGATAGTTCATCTTTGCTTTTTCTGTAGGGCGTGACAGCACGAGCGGCATACCGCCGTAAAACGCATAATTGTCAAAAGCTTCGTACTTATCTCCGCCGACTGCCGAATAATACTCCGCAAAGCTGAGCGGGTGTACCCTTATTTCATCGCTCCTGCCACG
>CAVJKI010000132.1:0-6187 GCA_963649995.1 Sodaliphilus sp. | reverse complement strand
GTTCAACAAGTCTTTCGTTTATAGCGTCGTCAATAAGACTTATCGTGACCGCTTTTGAATTGTACTCACAGACGTTCACTATATTAGGTCTTATCATAAGCTGTAATATCCCTGCAAATCCGAGGAGTATCACGGCAGTACCGATAAGTTTCAGACCGAGCCTGCGCCTGAATTTAGAAAAATCAATTTTCATAAAATCACCCGTTCAAATATAACAATATATTCAAAACGGGCAGATTTTATGATATTAAATTGATTACTTCATTTTATAGAAGGCTGTGAAAGCCTTGTATGCCATATAGACATCGTTCTTTGCGGTAAGCTCATAGGGTGCGTGCATTGAAAGCACAGGTACGCCGACGTCAATCGTATCAATGTTGAGGTTTGAAATGTAAGCCGCTACCGTTCCGCCGCCGCCAAAGTCTACCTTACCAAGCTCGCCTGTCTGCCATACGACATCGTTCTTGTCAAGCATACTGTGAATAAGTCCGACATACTCGGCGTTTGCGTCACTTGTACCTGACTTTCCTCTTGCACCTGTGTACTTGGTAACAACGATACCCTTGTTTACAAATGAGCAGTTGTTACGCTCATAGCCCTCAGGGAATGTGGGATCGTAAGCCGCATTTACATCGGCTGAAAGGCAGCGTGTAGCGGAGATTACCGTTCTTCCGTCACTGCCCATATTCTCGGCTAAATCGTAAAGGAAGAATTTCAGATATGCCGAGCATAAGCCTGTATTACCGTCACTGCCTGTTTCTTCCTTATCGGTAAGAACGCAAACGGCGGTCTTTTCGGGAACAGCTTTCATGTCAATGATAGCCGTAAATGCAGTGTATGCACAAACTCTGTCGTCCTGACCGTATGCGCCTACAAGGCTTCTGTCAAAGCCTACGTCCTTTGCCTTAAAGGCAGGTACACATTCAAGCTCTGCACTAAGGAAATCCTTTTCTACAATGCCGTACTTCTCAAAGAGAATGTTCAGCAGATTAAGTTTAACCTTTTCGCTTATCTTGTCATCTCTGAAAGGTCGTGAGCCTACCAGAATATTAAGCTCCTCACCCTTTATGAGCTTTGTCGCAGGGCGCTTATACTGTTCTTCCGCAAGGTGAGGAAGTAAATCGGTAACTACAAATACAGGGTCGCCCTCGTCCTCGCCTATTCTTACTGTCACCTTACTGCCGTCCGATTTTACGATAACGCCGTGAAGCGACAGAGGAACGGTCGGCCACTGATATTTTTTGATACCGCCGTAATAGTGCGTCTTGAAATAACCAAGCTCGTCGCTTTCATAAAGCGGATTCTGCTTTAAATCAAGTCTGGGCGAATCAATATGAGCGGCTGTAAGGTTTACGCCGTTTGAAATATCGCTCTTACCGATAACGGCTAATATAACAGCCTTTTCTCTGTTAAGCACATATATCTTGTCGCCCGCCTTGTACTGTGCATTCTTGTCAAAAGGTACAAATCCTGCTTTTTCAGCCATAGCTACAGCGGTAGCGGCAGCCTCACGCTCGGTTTTTCCTGCGTCAAGGAACTTCTTGTAGCCCTCGCAGTACTTATCGGCTTTCTTTTCCTCCTGCTCGCTCATAACAAGCGTAGCGTGCTTTTTTACATAGAACAGTTTTTCCTTAAGCTGTTCAGCCTGTGATTTCTTTTCTGCCATTTTCTTTGCCTTCCTTTATTTTTTATAAAGCCTGCAATAAGTATCGTAGGCATTTGTTATCTTATCGACATAGTGTGCCGTGTCGGGATTGGGTATGTCGCTGAGAACACCGTTCTTAGTATACCTGCTGTCCTCAAGCCACGATGAAACGCTTCCCGCACCTGCATGATATGCGGCGGCTACCTCGTTCAGCTCTCCGAAGGTTTCCGTAAGATATGACAGCAGGTAACAGCCGTAACGGATATTATCCTCGGCGTTGTACATTCTGTCAAAAATCATATCAGGGTCGTTTTCCTCGTCAAGCTTGTATCTTATCCATTCAAATGTTTCGGGCATTATCTGCATAAGTCCTCTTGCACCGAGGTACGATTCGGAATCCTCCTTGAATCCGCTTTCGACCGATATAAATGAATATACCACATATTTATCCAGTTTATACTCAGATGAATAGCGGTTTACTATATCGCTGTAAAGCATGGGATAAGTAGAACGTTCATATTTATCCACTCCGAAGAACACTCCGAAAACTGCCGCTGTCACTGCGATAAGACAGACAAATGTAATTATCAGCGCCTTACCGCCTTTATTCTTACGTTTTCTCTTAGTTGCCATTGATTATCTTTCCTGCTGTATCTTCCGCATTTGCTCTCAGTGTATCAAGATCGCCGTTGTTTTCTATGCAGAAATCGCTCCTGCTTTTATAATACTCGGCATCATGCTGTGAGCTGAGCCTGTTTTCGGCACTTTCTCTTGTTATATTGTCACGGAGCATGATACGCTCAACCGACTTTTCCTTATCACAGGTAACGCTCACTACACCGTCGCATATAAAATCTATACCGCTTTCAAAGAGCGTCGGAGCGTCAAGCAGTATAAATTTGCCGTCGGCATTTTCGCACATTGTAATAACCTTGTAGGTTATGTACGGATATATCGTGTCATTTAGCAGTTTCAGCTTCTCAGCGTCCGTGAACACTATATTTCCCATAGCCTTGCGGTCAAGCTCGCCGTCCTCGGTTATAACTCCGTCACCGAAAAGCAGTTGCAGCTTATCAAGGCACGGCTCGTCTTTTCTAACAACCTCACGGGCAATCTTATCACAGTCTATTACGAAAAAACCCGATTTCTTAAAGCTGTCGCTTACCGTGGATTTCCCTGCACCCGACATACCCGTAAGTCCGTATATCTTCTTATCAGTCATATTAAACCTGCTTACAGTTTTATTGTTTTAAACGCCGCCGCACGGAGAAGTCTGTTATAAACCGCAGTACCTACACCCGTCTTTTCGGGACAACGCACATAAGCACGCTTTGCACCGAGTTCATCGGTCTTACGCAGTACCGCAAACAGGTTGTGTGCCTGCTCTGTTGCACTTTCGCCGTAGGATATTGTCGGTAACTCTATACCCTTTTCGTTACCGAAAATTACACCGTAAGTGCTACCGTCATTCTTGCCGTTTAAAAACTCAGCCAGCTTTTCATCGCTGTCCGTTTCTATAATAGTTATGTCGGCTTTCGGCGAATAATGCTTGTACTTCACACCGGGAGAGATTACTTTTTCGTTCTCATCGGGCTTTGCAAATACATTCTTATCCGTTTCCGTCTTTGCAAAACGGCTGAGCATCTCAGCAGTAATAACGCCTGGACGCAGTACCTTTATGCCCGTTCCGCCGTCCGTGAAACAGATAACCGTGCTTTCCACCCCGTTTTTACACTCACCGCCGTCTATGATAAGCGGGATCCTGCCGTTCATATCTGCATAGACGTGCTGTGCAGTTGTCGGACTGGGACTTCCCGAAAGATTTGCAGACGGTGCGGCAAGAGGTACGCCGCACATCTTTATAAGATTGAGCGTGTCCTCGTTGTCGGGCATTCTCGCAGCCACCGTTTCAAGTCCGCCGCTTGTCGTATCGGGGACTATATCCTTTTTCGGGAAAATCATCGTCAGCGAGCCGCTCCAGAAATGCTCCGCAAGAGTAAGCGCCAGCGGAGGGATCTCCTTTACCGAATTCTTAAGCATTTCAAGGTCGCAGATATGGATGATCAGCGGATTATCCTGCGGTCTGCCCTTCGCCTTGAATATCTTGGCACACGCCTCAGGGTTATAAGCGTCAGCCGCAAGCCCGTACACCGTTTCGGTAGGGATCGCAACGATCTCGCCTTTCTTTATAAGCTCCGCCGCCTCACACAATACCTCGTATGACGGTTTTTTTATCTCTGTTTTCAAAAAATAGTCACCTTATCTTTATTAATCATTACCGCCTGCGGCAAGCTTTGCCGTTCTGTCCGCAATAGCAAGTGCGTCAAATACCTCATCGCAGTCGCCGTTCATAAACTGTTCGAGCTTGTACAGCGTAAGCCCTATTCTGTGATCTGTAACACGGCTCTGAGGATAGTTATACGTTCTGATTCTCTCAGAGCGATCGCCTGTACCTACCTGTATCTTACGTTCAGCCGCAATCTTGCTGTTCTGCTCGTTCAGCTTTGCCTCATACAATTTACTATACAGCATCTTCATAGCCTTGTCCTTGTTCTTGTACTGGCTTCGCTCCTCCTGGCACTCAACTACAACGCCTGTCGGGTGATGTATAATTCTGATTGCCGATTCGGTCTTGTTAATATGCTGACCGCCTGCACCGCTTGAACGGTATGTCTGGAACTCAAGGTCAGCAGGATTTATCTCAACATCCACTTCCTCAACCTCAGGCAATACCGCCACCGTTATGGTCGATGTCTGTATTCTGCCCTGAGCCTCAGTTTCGGGGACACGCTGAACACGGTGTACACCGCTCTCATATTTCAGCTTGGCATACACGCCCTCGCCCTCAACAGAAAAGCTGATTTCCTTATATCCGCCAAGCTCAGTGGGGTTGGAACTTATTACCTCTGTTTTCCAGCCCTTCGTCTGTGCATACATTGAGTACATTCTGAACATTGAATTTGCAAAAAGCGCCGCTTCCTCTCCGCCTGCACCGCCCCTTATCTCTATGATAACATTTCTGTCATCGTCGGGATCCTTGGGCAAAAGCAGAATTTTAAGCTCGTCCGTATACTCGTCCATAAGCTTTTTGTTGCTTTCGTACTGTTCCTGTACTATCTCTTTAAAATCCTTGTCAAGTCCGCCATCGGCAAGCATCTGTTCAGCTTCCTCAAAATCCGCACGGGCGTTCTTGTACATTCTGTACTTATCTATAATAGGAGTCAGATTTTTAAGCTCCTTCATAAGATTCTTATACTGCTCCTGGTCGTTTATCACGTTTATGTCGGTCAGCTTTTCGTTTATTTCATCGAATCGCTTATCCATTATTTCAAGTTTTTCTGTCATAAAATTTTCTCCGTTTCAAAAAGCTTCAGTAAATATAAAAATACCGCTACTTTTCTTCCTCGACAGCATTACGGATAACCGATTTTATCTTCTTCTCACACTTTGAGCGGGGTGTCATAAATTCTCTGCCGCAGCCTGTACACCTGAGCTTGAAATCAGCGCCTACACGCAGTACAAGCATTCCCTTTGCTCCGCAAGGATGTTCCTTCTTCATTTTCAGAATATCGCCTACCTGTATATCCACTGTTCCGCTCCTTTCGCCCTATATTTAATATATTGTACCACATTTGAAGCAATTTTGCAAATCTTGTGCGAACATTTATGCAAATTCTTTTTCTCGTATTGTATGCGGATTACAAGGGCATAATCATATTGAAAAGGAGGAAACCAAAATGAAATATGAATTAACCGCAAGATTCAGCGATACACAGACCGCTCAGTACGTCACGACATATATAAATGCGCTTTACAATACGTCCTGCGATATGTACACAACAGAAGTAACCGACGGATATTACAGTTACAGCGCAGTAATGCCGTTCACAATACCGGGTGCAAACTATCTCACAAGTATATTCTGCCCCGTATTTCCCGAAAATGCAACCGTGGACGAAATCGAAAGCCGACACGGCGTTACCGTAAAGCTTCGCTGTAACAGTAAAGACACGGCAGAGATCACCCGCTGTATTATAAAAAACGGCGGACGTATAATAAGCTGAATTTTCTGTTGTTTCTTCGCATTTTATATAAAAAAGCCTTGATTTTTGTGTCGAATTATATTATAATTTTAATAGTATATTAGTTTAGAGAGAAAACGCAAATATATTTGGAGGGGTGTCAGATGAAATCTATCCGTAATAAATTTATATTGCTGATGATCGGCTGTGTACTGATTTGCTCACTTGCGCTCGGTGCTGTAAGCGTAGTCGGCATTGATAATCTGTCAAAAGAGGATTCTGAAACGATCATGCAGCTTCAGGCTTCTACCAGCACACAAAGCATAGACACGTTGTTTGCTTCGGTAGAGCTGGCGATGAATACCTGTTATGACTATGCGGTCAACCGCTTTCACAGCATTTCCGAATTTGAGAACAGTCCCGAAAAGCTGGCAGCATATAATGATTCGGTAGGACAGCTGATAAAAAATGTAATGTTGAACACAGACGCCTCGATCTGCGGATATATACGTTTCAATAC